>JADLBV010000035.1 GCA_020847545.1 Phycisphaerales bacterium | reverse complement strand
GTCGCGAAGTGCGCCGATCCCACCCACTGGCTCTCCCCCAATACGCTGTAATCCTGGAATGCGATCACCGTCCCCTTGACCAGCGGCCAATACATCCACATCCCGATGGTCAACACCGCCGGCAGCATCAGCATGTACGCATAGCGGTATTTTCCAAACTGCCACGCGCCGGCCTCCAATCCTTCGGGCGGACGAAAGGTGCGAAAGACCCACCGGAAGACCAGCGCGAAGATCGCCGCCACCAGTGCGATGACCACCCATGAGATCACCTGTCGGCGCCGTTCCACCGGCGGGGGGAGAAGCCCAAGGAGTTTCTGGTCGATTGCCCGCGCGCTGCGTTTGAGAATTTGACTGATGATTGCTTTGCCGGCCTGGGCATCACCCGAATCGACCGCCGCGATCACGTCGGGGTTGTTCAGGATTTCGCCCAATGGCTTTTGTAGTTCGTAATAAACGTATTGGCAGTTTTTACCATAAGGTTCGGGGATGCCGCCGGTCATGGCGATGCGGTAGGTCTCGTCGAGTTCCTTTGGAATTTGGCGGATGATGTCGTTGTAGCGGCCGTCGGTGTTGAATTCGCGGAGGATTTCCGGGCGTACGAAGCGGCCCAATCCTGAGTCGACCATCTTTTCCATTCGCAGCTTGCGGGCTTCGGGGCCGTCGTAAAACATCGTGTAGGCCCACGCGGCGTCACGGCGTTCGGGCTGGTCGCGCAGGCCCGCGAAAATCCCCACCATGCGGGCGTTAAACTCGCTATGCTGCAGTCCTGAGGGGCCGGCCGGCACAGGGCCGATTCCGGTGGTGCTTAGATCGGTCGCCTGCGAAAAAAACTGCGAGTCAATATAGTTGAATACGTAGGCATAACGGACGTTCGGATCGATATTGTCCGCGGCAACCATTACTCCGCGGTAGGTGCGGCCATTGCGCACGATCTTTTCGAGCCGCAACCGTGCGAAGAACCACGCCGCCTCGGTTGCTTCGGGTGTGTCGATCACACAATGCCATATTCCGTTTTCATCCTGTTTCACCACCTCGCCGCCGGCGGAATACAAAAATGACAGGAAATTCCAGGAAGCATACTCGAAGGACATTGTCATACCGTATTCATGGGGCGGGTTGGTCATGATCTTCGCCCATCGGATCAATTCATCCCAATCCCTGGGCGCACGCTGCTGAACACCTTCATTGGCATGTTCGGCGATCAGGCCGCGGTTGTAGACCATGACGATGACCAGGGGTTGTATGGGGAAAATGAAGACATGCTTATGCCTGGCCAGCGGTGGTTGACCCCATTTATCGCGGTAGGGGCAATGGTCGCCATAAGGACAGTCCCGACGCATGACATCCCAGGCTTGATCGTAAAGTCGCTTGGACAGTTCCGGCCAACCTTTGCCGGTGGCCAATTGTTTTCGATATTCAGGCGTGCTCAAGGCCCCGCTGTCGGCCAAGTGGACCTGCGCCTCGGCTTCGATGTACTGATCCAGCGGGTAGAGCAGTTTCATGCTGATATATGTTTCGGATTGACGGAAGTTGACAGACATCAAATCCGGCGCGATGTCTCCGGCGATCTGCATGAACGGGAGCATGTCCGTGGATCGCCCGCCGGGCATTTGAAGCCCTGCTGTGGAGACTGGTTCGATCCAGGGATATCGAGACTTAAACAAGCCGATCACTTGACGGTCGGCTTGAGCGACGGGGCTGATATCACCACGAGCGGGCAATAGTCCCGCGCGCAGGATGATGAGTTCATGTTTTTCCGGCGGCGTCGGGGCGTGGGAGGCGAATAGTTCTGACGTTATCGTTGCGCAGAACAACCAGACAATCAGGATCGGCCGGCTCCATTGCATTCGTTTGTGCATTGATTTCATCCTCAAGCCATGACCCACAACCACTATCACCCCGCATTCAAAAATATTATTTGACAAAAATAGTTTATGGGGTATTATACCCATACAAGGGTATTTTCAAATGTCCAGTGCCAAGCTGAATCTCATCCTCGACCAGCGAAGCCCGGTGCCTTTGTATGAGCAGATTTGTCAGCAGATTCGGCATAAAATTGAGCAGAAGCAGCTTCAGTCGGGCGATTCGCTGCCGACGACTCAGGAGTTGCGGACCCGATTACAGGTGAACAGCAAAACGGCTCAACTAGCCTTGTCCACGCTGGCAAAGGAGGGGTATGTCACTCGTCAGCCGCGACGCGGCACAACGGTTAAAGGCATTCCGCGACGTGGTGTGGTTGGAATTTACATGTACGTCGCGTTGTATGGCCCTCATGGTGAGCATGAGTTTTATCATTTGATCGCAAACAACCTCAGCGGGCAGCTTGAACGGATTGGTCGTGTGCATCGCATGTATTTGGGAAGTGAAGCGCCTGATACAACCAACACAGCTTGTGAGGACTTGTTGCGGCATTTGTCGGGTGGGGTGTTGTCGGGCGTGATATTGGTCAACTCGCCGCATTTGCAGATTGATGAGCTGGTTCAAATTGGACGGGAAAAGCGGATACCAGTCGTATCGCTTTCGGGGCATCGGGAGGTGGACTACTCGGTCCGTATTGATTTTTCTGGTTATGTTCGTTCGGCTGCTGAGTATCTACGGCGGCAGGGTCGTCGTCGTGTCGGGGTGATTTACAACAGTTCAAGCCCATCATTTCGGGATGCGACCCTGATCCCACGGATTCTGGAGGAGAATGGGTTTCAGCCTGTACCTTCATGGATTGTTGGGCGGGATGAAACAGAGCAGGGAGGGTATGAAGCCGCCGGCCGGATTCCAATGGGTGAGATTGACGGCCTGATTGTCGAGGACGACATCATGGCGTTGGGCGTCGATCGAAAGCTGTGTGAAGCCGGCATCCGCGTGCCGGGCGACCTGGTGGTGACGGCGTTGTGGAACAAAGGGAGCCGTTTACGACTGACGCTGCCTTTTGAGCGTTTTGAGGTGAACACCGCCGAGCAGGTCGAGATCGCCATGCAGATCATGCAGGATGCGATCAACGGTCTGCGCATCGCCCAACCTCATTGGAAGATCATTCCCAAACACAATTCTTCACGTCAATTACGCCGTGGTAACATGGTGGCCAATGTTCTGACAGGGAGCAAATCATGAAATTGCCCAATACACATGCACGAAGGATGGCGGAGCGGGATCGGCATGGTTTTACACTCGTGGAATTGCTGGTCGTGATCGGCATTATCGCGCTTCTGATCAGTATCCTGCTGCCGTCCTTGAACAAGGCGCGGGAGTCGGCCAAGCGTGTTGCCTGTGCAAGCAACCTGAGGCAGATCGGTCTGGCCACCACGATGTATCTCAATGCGAACCATGACTGGTCGTTTTCGTTGGGACGGTCCGGGGTTTCCTATTATCCCAATGATTTGCAATGGTCGACGCCTGTGGGGATGGGGCTTCTGGTGCCCTATTTGGGTAATTCCGGAGGTGTATTTTATTGCCCTTCTCTGTCATCCGGATCGGAAGGGGAGTATTGCAGTTATTCCTGGTTTCAGGATCACTTTAACAAGCCGGGTGGCTATAACATTCAAGGACATTACATCGTCCGAACATATGATATGTTTGCCAAGGGGGGATTCGTGATCGCCAACAATGAATATTATGTCAAATGGAGCTATCTCCGCGGCAAGTCGCGCTATGCGATCGTGGCCGATTCATCATGGCCGAAATTTCCCTATCCCTGGCCGACCGTGCCCGGCATCTTGCATAACAACAAATGGGTGAACGTGTTGTACTCCGATGGCTCCGTCAAGGGGATGAGTACAGAGCTTTTTCGTGACAGTCCAACCAGCTACATCACATCGTTTGGGTGGTCAAACTGGTATGGCGGCCATCCCTACGACGGCGGCGTCAGCAGGTTCTGGTGGGATACGGTGGATCGGCAATAGGAGACAGTGGACATGGTCAAGCAATCTTGGACAACTCGAATTCTGACTGCGGCCGCGATGCTTCTGGCGCTTGTGGCATGGGGGAGCGATCTCCGGGCGGATGAGCTGAACCTCTGGAGCATCGACAAGTACAGGAACATTGTCCGCACTCAGTCGCCGGATGCGACGGCCCGGCCGGTACCGATCATGCGCATCGCGATGGCGCAAGGTGAATTTCGTGATGCGGTGTTCATGGTTGGTCCGTCCAAACGCGATATGCGCCTGGACATCCGTATTTCGGTTGATGGGAGTGCGCCGGATGGATTTATTGAGGGGCTGGAGGCGATTTACATCAAGAATCGCGAAGGGGGCGAGACCGCGGATGCGATCAGGCCTTTGAACGGCGAACTGTTGATCCCGGCGGGCGAGAGTCGGCAGATATGGCTTCGCGCCAATACGCGAACCCTGTCGGTCCCGGCCGGGATCTATCCGTTCAAGGTGGAGTTGCACGAGGTGAAGGGCAATGTCTCCAAAACGCTCAGGGGGAGCGTTGAGGTGTTGGATTTCGCGTTGCCACCTCACGATGTGCTGCCAAACCAGTGTTGGTCGCAGTTTGAGGATTCGTACTTCACCTCGCCAGAGCTCAACGCGACGGCGGTTCGCGACATGAAGGCGAATGGCATCAATATCGTCTTCATTCACGGCCGCGAATCTCCACGGCCCGTCACTATTGCAGCGGATGGTTCGGTCGAGATGTTCGACGACTCGATGTTTCGACAACGCATCGAGCCGGTGTTGAAAGTGTGGCGTGAATCGCCCGGCGTCGAGCGGCTGCGGTTTATCATCACGCTGGCGGGCATGTATGATTTCGGTCATCCCGATTCGGGGTTGTCGGTGCTGGATGACCGTTGGAAAAAGACCTTTGCCGGGTGGCTGGGGGCGCTCAAGCGCTCAATGCATGAAATGGGCGTTGCCGATGGCGACTGGATGGTCACATTCGCGGATGAGACACCATACAAGGAAATCTTCAAAACCGAGGTTCCGGTCGCCGAATATGCCAAAAGCGTCGAGCCGAGCATTCGTCTGCTGACCAATACCAGCTTGAACAATGATCCGGTTGCGATTACCGCAATTATTGAGGATCCCATGCAGGCGGATCGACTGTTCAAGACATTCGATGTTTTTGAACCGATGCTCTATCACGTGTTCCTCAGAGGAGACGGCGAAACCAACGGCTGGTATGCCAGGCAGGTTCGCAAACACGGTAAGGAACTCTGGATCTATCAGGCGAGATGGAATCTGGGAGTGATAACGGACGGTCCTGTTACAAATACCTATTTTGAAGAAAACAACCTGTACAGCTACTACCGCGTTTCGGCGTGGAATCTTCTTCAGTATGGGATCACCGGCACTGGTGTCTGGACGTACTGCGCTCAGGCCAAGAACTGGGATGATGGCACATGCATGCTGGTCTATGGCATCGACGGTCAACTCCTGCATTCCCGCCGGTTTGAAATGTACCGTGAAGGGCTTGATGACTACCGGTATGTCTGGCTGCTGCGAAGCCTGGCAAAGGAAAACGGCAAGGAGGCGGAGCAAAAAGCCGAGCAGCTCATCGCTGAAGCGGTGGCGGACATCACAGCGGATATCCACGACACCGACCGCTGTGATAAATGGCGCATGCGGTTTGTAAAGGAAATATCGAAGCTGAAACGATCACTGTGATCTGTATGTGGATTCATATATTTAAGGATCGGAGGTGAGGGATGAAGTGAATGAGGTGTTTGAGGGCTTTTAAGAATGATTGTGTGTGTTTTCATTTCAATGTTTCATTTTTAGAAAGGAGCGCGCAATGCGTGCACAATTGATTGTAGGGAGTCTTGCGGGATTGTTGATGGCGGGGACGGTGAATGCGGCTGTGGTGTGGGATACGGGTGATCCCCTGTCGCAGGGATACAATGAATTTGATGCGCCAGTGACCGGGTATACGGTTGATTCGCCGTCGGCCGGCCTGTTGACGCAAGATACCACTTTAGCGAACACCTCACGTTATGCTTTGACCAGCGCATCGGCCGAATTGGTCAATTCCGCTGGATGGTACATCGAATGGCGTGTCAACCCCCAAAACACCTCGGGGTCGTTTGGAGTTGGCCTGTACGCCAATGACAGTGCCGGCGGCATCCAGTTGAGCACAGATCCCAGTGGATGGGGTTCATGGAATGGTGGAAGTGGTTCCTATGCGACTGGGTATCATATTTTCCGGCTGACGCGCGCCCCGGGCGGAAGCGATTTCCAATTACAGGTGGACGGCGGTGCGCCCACCACCCTCTCGCAGTATGTCCCCTGGGGAGGCGCTTCAGCAATGCAGTGGGGAGACGTGTCCAGCGGTAACAGCGGTCAGGCCGAATGGGACTATGTGGCGGTAAACAGCGCCGTTCCCGAGCCGACCAGTCTGGCACTACTTGGCCTTGGTGCCACGTTGCTGGTGCGTCGGCGGATGAGCAAGTCTGCCTGATATTGTCCTGAATCTATCGCCGCGGCGTCTGATTTGTTATCGGCGCCGCGGCGTTTGTGTTCTTCTGAATCATCGATCTTTATTGGAATACCCCATGACATCCGCCATAAGGGCCGTAGTCAATATCTGCAGTAGGATAATGGTGATTGTGCCGTTATTTGGACTGTATGTTGCAATGAACGGCACGGCCGCTTTGGCCCTTGAATCGGGAGATGCCGGATTCGGATGGCAATGGGTGCGGCGGCATCCATTCGTGATTCAGGCGGCGACGGTCGATCCGAACACGTGGGATATCGCCAAGTATGTCGACACCGGCATCACCGTGCTGCAATGGGATCCGACCAACCCGTGGACGACCCCGCCGCCCGAATACGCCAACATGCCCTGGCACGCGTATGCCAACAACGGCGCCCCGTCGCTGCCGGGACAAACCGGCTGGCTGGTCGGGGATGAACCATCATATCTGGCGATGCGTGAAAAGTACGCGAAAATCGTGCAGCGTCTGCGCCAGCAGCCGGCCGAGCGGCAGAAAATCATCTACACGACGGCGCTGGGAAATAATGCCAATACGACAAACTGGTATGGCGATGGTTCAAATCCGAGCTATACCTACGATCAATACCTGGACGATTTCATCAGCATCATCAAGCCGGATGTCCTGTTTTTCGACAACTATCCCTTCAGCAGCGACGGCAAAACATCGGATACTTATCTGGAAAATCTCATGGTCATACGCGCCAAGGCCAAGGCGAACAACCTCCCATACTGGGGCTGGTTGCAGGCGTACAGGAACATTAGTGAATCGGACAATCGATTCAATGTGTACACCCACCTGACCACGGGGTTTACGGGTTTGTCGTACTGGACCTATGATTATGCGGCCAGCTCGCGCAATGGCATGATCGACAACAAAGGTGATCCGACGCCGCGTTATTCGATCATCAAGCGTACCAACGCCGAAGTTGCAATTCTTGGCCGAAGCCTTCGGTTTCTGACCAGCACCGACGCGCGGTTTCTGCCGGGAAGACACACGGCATTATCCGGCACCGCGGAAAATACAACGCCAGTCGGCCTGACCAACTGGTCCGCCGGCGCCGGCGGCGACCCGCACGTTCAAGATGTATCGGTTGATTCGGGACAGCCTGGCTACACTCAAAACGGTATGCTCGGGCTGTTCACCGATGATGATGACAATCATTATTTCATGCTCACCAATCTGAATCATGCCCAGGGGCTTTCCGCGGCGGAGGGATCGCTTTCATTCACCATGACCTTTGACGAGCAGGTGAAGAGCATCTGGCTGCTGAATCGCACGACGGGAGAGGTTCAGGAAATTACGCTCTCGAACCATGTGCTCAACTGGTCGTTGCCGGGCGGGACGGGGGACTTGTTCAAGTACGACAATGGCAATTTTGTCGGGCTGGTTCCCTGAGCATCCATGGCAGCAATCATCATATTGTCATCGTGCTGCCAGATCCTCCGACGAAATCGTATAATTTCCAGCTGATTATTTATTATGACTATTGCCAACCACCCGATCGGATTTGTCTGGAACATCCTTTTCATTCTTGTGATGTCGCCGGGTCTGGTTCATGCCGATATTCATGCCGATGAGCCGGATTTGACGTTCCTGCTGACGTTTGACAAGAACAGCGTCGTTGCGGACTACGCCCGCGGGAACCGGGCATCGACCACGTTCCATGACAACCTGGAATTTCGCACGTTTCCCGGCGTGAATGGCGGCAACGCATTCAACATCAAGGAAGGTGAAACGCTCAAGTACGATGTGGCCAACAACATCGACCATCGTCAGGGGACGCTGGCGATCTGGCTGATGGCCAATAATTACGATCCCAAAGACGTCGGCCCGACCGGCCAGCAGCGGTCGCACAAGAGTTATGTGAACGTAATGTTCAAAAACGGCAATGACTGGGTGCGATTCTTTCTATATGAATATTGCGATACCGAGACCTTCTTTTTTTACTGGCACAATTCATGGTGCGGGCCGCAGATGTACAAGACGGCCGGCGCTCCGGCAACGGACATCTCCCGCAAGCAGTGGTTTCACCTGGCCATCACGTGGACACTGGAAAGAATTCAGATTTACCTCAACGGCGATCTGCGCGGCGAAGTGCGTCTGCCGGAAGAGGCGAAGTTGGCGCGGAATCTAAATCCGTCGCCAAAGGAATCCTTCATCGGGGTCCGCGATCGACTCTGGGCCACCGGGGCGGTGGATGCGGGAAAAGAGACGGTCGTGGATGACATGCGCATCTATTCCCGGCCGCTCAGCGCGATCGAGATCAAACGGCTGTATTTGCAATCCGCTCCTGATACCGGTGCCGCGAAGCAAGAGTTGCCGAACATCGATATTCAACTGAATGGCGTCGATGATGGTGTCGGTTCACTCGACCGGTTGCGGGCGGACCTGAATTATCATCCGTTGTCAGAACAATGGCGCAAGGCGATCGCCGTCGGCAAAGTGACGGCCACCGGAACCATTCGGACCCCCGCCGGGCAGGAAATAACGGAGCAATGGCAGCCTTCGGCGCTCGATGAATATCGAATCTTCCGGGGTGTGGATACGCCCGGCGAGCATACCTTCACACTGACGCTGACCGATGCGCAAGGACGGACGGAAAAAGCCGAAAAGAAGATCACACGCCCCAATACGGAGTGGTTTGACTATGGGATCGGGCAGGAGGATGAAATTCCATCGCCTTGGACGGCCCTGACCGTGAGCGATGACAACAGCGTGGAAATGTGGGGGCGGCGATATGAATTCGGCGACCATCCGCTGCCGCGCAAGATCATTCACACCGGCGATTCAATCCTTGCCGAGTCTCCGGAACTTGTCGTTGAGACAGCAGCGGGTCCGGCGGACATTAAGTACATAATCACCGGCCGGGAAATCCATAAAAGCTACGTTGAGTTTACCGGAACAGGAACCGCCAGGGACTTTTCGCTCTCGTGGAATACCCGTGTGGATTTCGATGGGCTTGTGCGGTGGGATTTTACCGTGCACGGCCGGCCGCTGGTTCGATCCATGAAGCTGACTTGGACGGTGAACCGTAAATTCGCGGGTTACCTGCTTGATCCGCTCCTGCTTCAGTCCGGCAACGGAAAGATCGAACTGCCGTTCCCATCTGATGCAGTGAACAGCCAGCACTCGACGGTTTTGTGGTTGACATCGGACAAGAAGGGTTTTTGCTGGGTGCCGGAACATGATGCAAACTGGGTGTATGACCGTAAACCCATCAAGGTGGAAACCAGCGATACCGGCGGGCGATGCACGCTGAGCATGATTCAGAAACCGGTGCGCATTCCTGAAGGCGCTGCCTATCATGCGATGTTCGTTGCCACACCATCGCGCCCGCTGCCCAAGGTCAGTCGAACGTATCGCATCGGCGGTTTCGGGCGGCAATCCAACTGCGATGTGAGCATCGAACACGAAGGCGGCGACGGGCTGGAAAGCCGTTTCACCTTCCGTCCGGCGGCGGACTTTTCCGATTATGTGAATAACGTCATCAAAGCCCGTGGCGTGAAGCGTGCGGCTGTTTATGGCGCGCCGACATCGTTGAACGACATCTGTCCCGAAGGTGTATATTTCCGCACATACTGGGACATCCCCGGCGGGCCGAGCTATCCTCTGGAGACGCGCGGCGTACATTATCAGTCAACCAACACCTGTCCGCACACGCGATTCAGTGATTACATCCTCTGGAACATCCGCCTGCTGTTTAATCACCCCGATCAGATGACCGCCGCGATTTACTACGATCTGGTGCTGAACTACACCTGCGCCAATCCGCTGCATGGATGCTCGTTCAAGGATGCGTTCGGGCGGTCCGTCAATCGGCTGATCGTCATGGGCCTGCGGCAGCATCTCATGCGAACCTTGAAGTATTGCCACAAGTCAGGACGGGATGTGATACTGCACGCCCACAGTTACTACAACCCCGCGTTCGATGTCTTCGGCGATTACTGGTTCCCCGGCGAACAATATGGTTCGATCATGCAGAATGAAGGACCATACTTCTATTCTGACAAGCTGCCGGACGACATCTATCGCAGCGAACTGAACAAGAATATCAAAGGCAGCGCCGTTGTTTTCACCGGCAGCCTGAAACGGGCCAATCCATCATATGGTACCGAAGAGCAGACCCTGGCGATGCTCACGAAACTGCTCCTCAACGACATCTCCGTCGCGATTTCCTACGAGGATGAATCGGTCATCAATCGAATCTGGGGGATCGCCCTGAAATACAAGCTGGACGATGCCGAGGTGGTTTTCTTTTACGATCCAGCCAATGCGATAAAATCGAACAACACAAATATTGTCACAACGTACTATCGATGTGCGGATGGACGGATCCTTGCGATCGTCGGAAATATGACCAGGGAAGATCAGTCCGCCGAGATCGACCTGGGCTCCTTAAAGGCCGGCCTGACGAGCGTTCATGACGAATACGCCGATGAAATGCTCGACGCCGCGGGGGGCATAATTCAACTGAACATCAAGGCACGCCAGTTTCGGATCATCGGATTCTGATAAGGACTCATCATGGTGAAATTCTCTTTTGTACTCGCGTTTGTCATGGCATCGGCGTCGACGTGGGCCACCGCGACGATTTACACGAGTGTGGCAGATCATGGCGCAATGGGAAACGGCACAACCGACGACACGGCGGCGATCCGCAGCGCCATCGCCGCCGCCCAGGCCCGCAGCGCGACGGTCACGGCCGGCAATGACAGTGTACGCTCGCAGGGAGTCGTCTATTTCCCATCCGGCGTTTACAAGATCAGCGACACACTGGCGATTCCGCATCTCAGCGTCATGGGCGAGAACGGCGCGGTGCTTCAGCAGACCGACAATACAAAAGACATCCTCTCGGCCGTTCCGATCTGGCGCGGAGTCATCTCCGGGATATCATTCGTCGGTGGAAAGAACCAGATTTACCTCAACAACGGCAACACAGACAAGACGCTGGTGGTGATCGATAAGTGCCAGTTCAACGGTGCCGCCGACGCCGCGATCCGCACGGGGGAGCAGATGATCTCCACGATGCTGACGATCCGTGATTGCGCCTTTTCCAATTGCATGCAGACGCTGATCAGTCACAGCGATAAGGGGAAGCTTGTCGACTGCTGGATTACCAGCGCTCCGGCGATGACGCACAAAGCGGTGATTGAGAATTATGGCGACCTTCTGTGCGAGAACATCCTGGGCGTTCCCGGCGTAACCGCGGGCAACGAACAGCGGTGGATCGACAATTACAGACGGGTAACGTGTCGTAATTTCCGGTTCGGCGGCGAAGGAGCCGGATTTACCGCTGTCGTGAACTTCGCACCCTATCAATACAACCCGGCCAACCTGGTCCCGACATCGGTGGTGCTGGATGATTGTGATATCTACTCCACCGGCATTCTCGCGCGCGACGGCGCGGCAATCTATTGTGAGGATATTCCCAACCAGATCGTCGTCACCAATTGCCGTGGTCTACCGGCGGGGACGGATCCCAACCTGTGCCATGTGGTGCAGATCAAGTCAACGATCAACCTGAACACCTACTTCGACAACGCAGAGAATATGTCGCGCCCGCGGGCGCTGCGTTTTCTGATCGATCCGTCAATTACCGAGATGTACTGGCGGCAACAGATCGACCTGCCCGAGCAGATGAGGCCCTATCAGGCCAACGCGATCGAGGCCGACGCCTGCCCAACGAGCGGCTGGTGGAAAGCCGGCGCCTACGTTCGGAACCGCAACTGCGCGGGCGCCAGTTCGCCGCTGGGCTGGCTTTGTGTGGAGTCGGGTAAACCAGGAGTCTGGAAAGCGGTCAAGGGCACGTTCACCAATCGGTAAGGCCAATGAAGTTCAAAACCCTGCACCCATATTTATTCGCGGTATTGCTCGTATCTCTGTCGCTGACGGCCCGCGCGGTATCGACGGAATCCGGAGCGCCGTTGGAGGGCATCACGCACTTCGTTACGCCGCAGTCTTATCCGAAAGACGATGACGGCGACGGCTGGCCGACCTGGCGCGAGGATCGCAAGGGGACCGACCCGCTCGTCGCCGACACCGATGGAGATGGCATTGCCGATCCGGTTGACCCCGCGCCTCTCACTGCCGCCGACATAGACGTTAAGGCATTGCCCGATGCAACGCTCCGCAGCACGGCCAACGGACCGCAACTCTGCGTTAATGGGAAGTTCATTCCGTTCATGTGGTTCGAGAACATGTCGTTCGAGCGTGATGCGGTTGTGGAACAGCGCATGCGGCGGGCGGGAATTCGCGTCTTCACCTTCTGGCATTACATGCTCGATCGCGCGCACCAGGCTCAGTCATTTGACGTGCTCGACGCCCGCATCGAGCAGATTATCGCGAATGTACCCGATGCGTACATTATCGTGCGTTTCGTGCCGGCGCACTCCGAAGAGTTCGCCAAGCGCTATCCCGGCGAGGTCCTCACCGCCGCCGATGGAATCAGTCGCTTCGACGACAAGGTTTACGGCGCGCACTACTACGCCACATTCGCGTCGGATGTGTGGAAATGGAAGGTCGGCCAAGACCTGACCGACCACATCAACCACATGATGCGCGCCGGATATCGCGATCGCGTAATCGGCATCAACATCCTTAACGGCAACTCTGGCGAATGGTGGTGGTGGTCAAGCCTGTCGGGCGGGCGCAACGCGTTCGACATCGACTACAGCCCGGCCATGCAAAGGGCGTTCGACCAATACCTGCGCATGCGGTATTGCAACTCACTCGATGCGTTGCGTTTGGCGTGGGGCGACCCCTGCGCCGTGTTTGACGCGCCGCTGCCAACGCCCGCCGAGCGCCGCGCCGTCGGAACGGAGTTCTTCGATCGCCTTTACCTGCCGAATAATAATCCTCGTGTCTTTGACTTTAACCTCGCCTTCAACGCCGTCATGCCCAGCCATGCCGAGTATTTCGCGAAGGTCATCAAGCGAGCCACCGGTGGACGGTATGTCGTGGGAGTTGAGACACATCACAATATGCACGCGGTATTCAACAACGGCAGCACGTTGAACTGGCCGCTGATGGATTGTCCGCAGATCGACTATTTCTCCTCGCCCAACGATTACGACCGCAAGCCCGGCGACTGCACGAACGTGCGTGTGCCGTGGGCGTCACTGAAATTGCACGACAAGGTCTTCGCCAACGAGTCGGACGTGCGCGTTCACAATCTGTCGGCGTCCACTCCGGAGGAGGCCGCCGAAGTGTGGGGCCTCAAGTCGAACGACGACACGCTGGAGGTGCTGAAGCGCGATTTTGCAACACTCGCATGTCAAGGTCTGGTCGGCTACTGGATGCAGTGGGAGCAGTTCTGGTACGACAACCCGCAAATCGCCGAACTGTTCTCCCGGCAAAGCTCGCTGTCGCGGTTTCTCGCCAGCATCGATCGCAGCGCGCGAAACCAGGTCGCAGTGGTGGCGGACGCCGAGAGTCAGATTGTCGCCCGCTACGATGTCAACCCGATGCTTGCACGACAATGGGATCTCTGCCGCATGGGAGCGCCGTACGACTTCTACGAATTATCCGACATCCTGAGGCCTGGCGTCGCCGATGCGTACCGGGTCATCATCTTTCTGAACATACCGGCCCTGACACAGCAGGAACGCCAGCAGATCGAGTCGCTCAAGAGCGGCGGGCGGACGTTGATCTGGATGTTTTGCCCCGGTGTGTTGGATCGCAGCGCTGGATGGAAGGCGTCTGCCGATGCGGTTGGCACGCTCACCGGAATCCGTGTGCGGTTTCAGGATGTTCCGATGCGTGCACCGGTGCAGCTCGACAACGCCATGTTTCAACAGTGGACCGGCCGATCCGCGCCATCGGAAACGATCTATCCTGCGGAGCGTCACTATTTCACCGCGCCGATCGTCGCCGACGATCAACAGGCGACTGTGCTCGGGCGCTTCGATGGAAAGGAACCGGCCATGGTCGGGCGTCGTTTCGATCAATGGACATCCATCCTCTGCCCGACGACCACGATGTCGCCCGCCATCTGGCGCGACCTGCTCCGATCGGCAGGTGTTCACCTGTACATCGATACCGACGACGTGATCGCCGGAAACGGCGGACCGCTGCTGATGATTCACACTTCGCAAGGCGGCACACGGAAAGTCGATCTGCCGCGGAAAACGGACGTGATCGACCTGTACAGCGGCCAGGCTGTTGGCCGTCAGACCCGCGGCTTCGAATTGGACGCGGATCGCGGGCGAACGTATTTCTATTACCTCGGTCCAGCGGATGAGGCGCTTCAGCGGCTTGGTGAAGCAATTCGGACAACAGCAGAGGATGAGGCCAAAGCAGCTTCAATGATGCCCGCCACGCAGCCATCCCCGTCGATCTCCTCGGGTCCGGTTCCACTGAACAATCACGGTTATGTGACCCGCTTCCTGGTGGCCGGACCATTCGACAACCTCAAGCAGTACGGCTGGTCGGAGCCGGTCGAGGAGGATTACCTCAAACGCGCCGCAATGGCGTCGGAAGAGAATCCTAATCTTTCCGCATGGCGAAGCGTCAGCGTTCCCGGCCCCATAGTGACATTGCCGGATCTGAACCTGCGCGGAGCCATGACGTTCTATCTCGCTTTCTACCTCCGCGTGCCATCAGCACAACCGATCCATATAGGCATCGGCTCGGACGACCAGCACATGCTGTTTTTCAACGGTCAACGCATCGGCGCGGGAACGCCCGGATTGATCGTAGATAACGAGATATATGATGTTGCAGCGTGCCGAGGCGACAACCTTGTTCTATTGAAGGTAACCAACCGCGGCGGTCCGGGAGGAGTAGTTGTGCGCATCACGGCACCCGATGGACAGCCCCTGCCCGCCGCGTGCATTACACTCCAATCCCCCAGTACAGGCTTGCCATGAATAAACAATGGATCCACACAATTGATAATGTTCTGGTCGCCGGCGACGAAGTCGGACATGCCGCATCATGCTTCCACACGTTCCCCTCGCTGACGCGATGCAAAGACGGTTCGCTGATCTGCACAGTACTGGTCGGCGCGACCAAGTCCGGCCCCGATGGACGTACGCGGGTCTTTCGTTCTATCGACGACGGTAAAAGCTGGTCGCCCGTCAATTCGCCCACGCGTTGGGACGAACGCGAACATCCTCATTGCGGCTACCTCATGTGTCACATCGCCGAGCTATCGCCGAAGAGGCTGCTGGCGGTGTACATGCGCGCAGACCGCTTTGTGCCTGATGAACCGCTGTTTCACCCAACCACCAGCGGAATGCAGCGAACAACAGTACGGCTGTCGGAATCGACCGACGGCGGCACGACATGGTCGCCCCCATGGGATCTCGACTATCAGCTGCCCGATTTGATCGTTCCGGGAAGGATCAATCATATGCCGGATGGTGCGTTGGCCGTGCCGTTCGAGGTGTGGCACGAATGGGACAAGGGATTCCGCGAAGGACCGTCAACGCGCATGATCTTCTCGCGCGATGGCGGTAAAACCTGGCCGCAGGAGGGGATCATTGCCCGCGATGCGCATCGACGTCTGATCTATGGCGACCCGCGGCCGACGTTGTTGCCGGACGGGCGCATCGTTGTGCTCCTGTGGAAGCACGATTTTGTTGCCGAGCAAGACCATCCGAGTCACTGCTCCGAGTCGCGCGACGGCGGCCTAACGTGGAGCCCGCCTCGCAGCACTGGTATCGCCGGTCAGATTGCCAATCCCGTTGCACTAGGCGGCGGCGTGGTGGTCGCATTCTATCAGAAGCGATTCAAGCCCGGCTCGCCCGGAATATGCGCCATTCTCAGCTTCGACGATGGAGCAACCTGGCTGAGCGAAACGGACACACTGGTCTGGACCGCGCCCACCCAGAACGCCGGCACCAATCCTTTTTCCGGCTATGAGATGTATTCGTTCGGATATTCGTCGGCGATCCGATGTCCGGACAATAGCATCCTGCTGACCTTCTGGGCCGGCAACGGCCCTACAACATGCATTCGCATGATGAGATTGCAGGTTGATCGAATTGTACGACACGAGAAAAGAGAGTCCAACCCATGATTATTTACAACGATGATTCAGACACGCTGCGACGTGTTGATCCGCCGCACGATGAGCAATCCATTACCATGCCTCTGCGGCATCTGGCCGGAACACAGGTGGGAGCAATCTGCTGGGGGATGGATGGCGGCGATATTGCCTATTCGTGGCCGTCCCGGGTGCTCGAATCCTACTACGACCGTCTGGGAGACCGCGAAGACCCCCGAAATGTGATGGTCGGCCTGCATCGTAAAGGCATTGATTATCTGCCCCTCCTGATCCAAAACGCCCGCTCGATGAATCTGAAGTTTTACGGCAGCTTCAGAATGAATGATTGCCATCATCGGTCCGACCCCTGGGGAATTCTCTCCAGCAAATTCTGGCAGGAGCATCAGGAATACCGTCTCTGGGATGTCACCGATGCCCGTACCTACTACAACGCATCGCTGGATTACTCATTTCCGGAAGTTCGTCGGCGTCGCCTTGACGCGATTCGTGAGACGCTGCAGTGGTATGACTTCGACGGTATAGAGTTGGATTTCTGTCGCAACCCCTACATCTTTCCGCCAACGGAGGCATGGGCCAGACGCCAGATACTGACTGATCTGATCCGGCAAATCCGCCAGGACATGACTGACGCTGGTAAAAAATGGGGCCGAACGCTCGATTTGCTCATCCGCGTTCCATTTTCCAATTCGCTTCGGCGAAATGGCGGAATTGATGTGGATCAATGGATTGATGAACGCCTCATGGATATGCTGACAATGAGTTGCCTGTCCAACGATTATAACCAGATCATTGAGCCATGGCTGACCCGGTGTAAGCAAGCCAACATTGCCTTTTATCCTTCCGTTGAAGCTGGCCCTGCACACAACGCGGCTCACAATCATGTGACTCGCCTGGGCCCCGATGAAATCATTCAGCAATTGCGTGCGGCGGCGCAGAATTTCCTTGGACAAGGAGCCTCTGGCGTTTACCTGTACAATTTTCCATGCCATTTAACGGAAACCCGCCGCACACCCGAAGAGCGGCATCGGATAACCAATACGCTATGTGAAATCGGCAGCGAAAAGACGCTTTCACACCGGCCCAAGCAATACACGTTTTGGCGGGAACTACCGATGCAGCTTGAATCGCACCGTCCGGCCAAGCATCATCAAACCCTTCGTTTCTGCCTGTTTGATGGCGACCTTTGGCATCCCGACACGCAGGTGCGGATTTCTCTTCGCCAGGCCGTAGAGCCTAATCCGCATGTCGATACACCCCCGATAGACAGGCTGGTGGACACACTTCCGCCAGGCTGGGTCACATATTGGCTTAACGGTCGGCCGGTGCAGGAGGAATGGATCAAGCGTACGCCGCAGCCGGGTGGTAGGATCGACTCCGGTTTCACACTGGGCGATCATGAAACAATCATCTTAACCCCGCCCGCCTCCATGATGCGAGTCGGCGAGAATACACTAGGGTTTTACATCCCGCGATTCCCCGAAGAACATGACCCCTATGCCAATGTCTATGAATTATTGGTCAACATACTCATTTCATCGGCGGATGGTTCGATTTCGTCCAGGCCGACCTGATGCTGTCAGTTATGATGTTGACACTTGTCTACCCGATTTGAATGCCATGTACTCAAACTGACCGTTTTCGCTGATACCGATGGCTTGCACCACCGAACAAAAACGGCTTATCCTGATGGCTCAACTGCTCTTGCGAAGCGTTTTGCCACCAAAGAAGAAGCCGCATGCTCAGGATCGGAACCTGCCCGTCGAAAGTCAAGGGACTCTTCGGCGAATCATCCCCAGTTTGGTGTCACCTCCTCGATGGCGGCGATAATTGCCGCCACAGCGTTGGAAAGCGGTCTTTTCCATCGTCTGAGCATGTGCGTTGCGCCCCTTTTGCATGCTGATTGCCAGCATATATAGAACACCGTTAGGCACACTCTACTTCAACTTGGGCTTCGAGAAATCATGTCCCAATGGTTAACGGATAACACCGAGGCTTACACGCCTCGGCGTTATCGTTTAACACCAGTCCTCACAAGGGTTTGGAGCATCCTCATCTCAGCACCTGCCCGATCACGCATCTCATCGCGCCCCGGCCGATCAGGCCAATGTTCATCGCCTGCGACGACGAAGCGACACAAGGCCCACTGAGAGCAGCGAGAGCAACGTCGTCGGTTCCGGGACGTTTAATGCCTGAAAATCGGCCATCGCCTGCGCGTAGCCACCCTGATAATGTGTCGCCAGGATATCCAGGTCGGCCGTATCAACATCCCCGTCCCCGTCAAAATTCCCATTGCGCCAAAATACATCGGCGGAGTGTCCATAGGATGATGCCAGCAAAATCAGGTCGCCATAATCCACATCACCGTCAAAATCGACGTCGCCCATCTGTGTGGAAATGGCGCGAAAATAGATGCCCAGGGAATCCACCTGGAATGTACTCGATGCGTCAGGCCCGGTGATGCCCAGCCAGATCGGATCGGCTCCGGTCGCCCATTTTCCAGTGATTTGCTGGCGGACCGTTTGCCATTGGCCGGTACCGGACTGCCATGGGATCTCGCCGACCAGCGCCGGGTTGGGCCAGTCGGCGCTGACCACAAACAACCGAAACATCGTGTCGATCGGCGCCTTGATCACCAGTTCCAGAAACCCACCCTGCGGCACATCACCCGCATCAAGCGGGCAGTTGTAATATTCGTACTGTTCACTGCCGCGTTGGAATGTCGCGATGCCGTTGGCGGTTGTGACCGTCCCGTCGCCGTACCGTGATGACCATTCACCGGCATCATCGAAATTTTCCTCGCGAACAATCAGATCCGCGCTTCTGGGCAACTTGTAGTTGTGGACACCTTCAGCGTTGAATATGTCGGAAATGGCCCCGCTGCTCATCGGGATCGTACGAGACTCGAATAGCACATCGACGTTCGACTCCCCATTGTTGGATCGCACACCGGGAAATGTCGCGTTGACCGCCGATGTCGCGCTGTTGACGGCCGACAAATAAATGTGATCGTTGTACGCCATCACTTTCTGCGAGATCGAATCATACTGAATGACATTCCCCTGTGTTTCATCCAGTAGCACATCGGTGAACTGCTGGCTTTTGAGTGGGCCGGAGGTAATGTTGGCATTCAGGGTGCCATTCAGAGGCGTCCCAAACAAAAACACCTCACCAAGACGGGCGCTGCCGTTGAGTTCCTGGGCGGCCTTTTTGTAACTCTGATAGACGCCTGGATCGACCTGATTGCGATAATAGTCACCATAAACCATGATCGCCTTGGCGCCGCTGATGAGGCTGAGATAGGTGTCGTGATAGGCATCGGCACCGGTCATCGCCGGCGATCCTGGAACCTCCGACCCGGGATACATCTGTAGAACACCGATGGCGAACTGCCCGGCCGGGTTGCCGTTGGCGGCGATCGCCTGCACTTCCTGTTCGATCGCCCAACGCACCCACGGCCGCGGCTTGTTGACATAATTGGCATAAGCGCCGGCGCCGATTCCATCCAGATAAGGAGTGAAGTTCGACAATCCCGACGCGGTGTACCCGTTCTGAAGATAGGTGAATATCGGCCGGTCCAGCGGATCGTTGGCGCGGATCGTCGCGGTGCGCTGCTTGAACGGGTCAAACTGCGCGGGATCCCAATAGTAGACTTCCTCCGGAGAGTTGTACCACCACGCCAGACTGTCATATTGCGCATAATGCTGAATGTTCGCCGCCGTGACGGGTGGAATATAAGTCCCATCACCAATCGACAATACAACCTTGACCCCCGCATCCTGCGCCGCCTGAAGATAGTCATCCGCTGTCCCGCCAGGAATGCCACCATATCCATAGGCCTGAATCATGTTAAACCCATCGGCCGCGACACGCTGAATATCCGCCGTGGTTTCGACCGTATATAGCCCGAAGGGCAAATCCTTTCCCCCGTTGGTCCACAATTCCCCCGCCGACGCTGAACCCGCCAAACAACCGATCATCAACATGGACAGACTATTTCGCATGCGACTCCACCTTTCGGTTCGGGGACTCAAGTGTAAATGAATGTCGGGCAACCCGCCCGGCGGTAAGGTCCTTCACCTGGATATTCCATTGCCCGGCGACATCGTTGATGGCCGGCGTAAATGCGAAACGCAATGCGCCGCCGCGGGCGATGTGGTAGCCGCTCCCATCGGCCGGGTCGCCGTTCGGATCGGTGATGCTCACTTGCAGCGGCTGGATGCCGGGAACGGCACACCCCTGATCGTCCTGAATATCAATGGCAACCCAATTCTCCTCGCCGGCCGTCATCATTTCCGGCGCGGCGATGGTGATACCGGCGATCGGATGAGGATAGAGCGCGATAATCGCTCCACCAATTTCCGGCAGATCGACCGTGAGGCGGCCATCGGCCATCTCCAACCGTTTTCGCGTCAACAAATCGTACGCCACCCTGTTCGACAACTCCGGATCAATCAGTTGTACCTTGACGGTTTGCGGCACGACTTTTTCGAGAATCGACTTGTATTGTCCAAGCCGCGGGCCGTATTCGCGCTTGTCGTTGATCACAAATAGATAGGTCACACCAGCAGCTTCGGTCAGGTTCACCAGCGCCGTCGGCTCGTCGCAATCCACTTTCCGCTTGATGCGATCCCCAAGCGTTTGGCGTAGTTTCCTGGAGTATGATTCCATGATCCGCTGGTCATCCATCGCCGTGACCCCTTGGACCTTTTTGACCTCGGCCGAGCCGGGTTTGAGATGATCATCCCATTGGGTGTACGCTTGGTTTTTGGCGATTGCCATCGCCGAGACTTTGGCGCGATAGGTGAAGTCAAAATCAAAACGAATGGCCGGTTCAGGAAATTGCGGGCCGAGATACTGATCGGCGATGAGGATTCCGCCCCGTTTCTGGAACGCCACAATGGCGTTGTACACCGATTCGGGCAGCACATCGCACTTGGGCAGCACCAGCACATCATACTCATCAAGCCCGAAGCGTTGGATGGTTTCATCAAATACGATGTCTGCCGGCAGCTGCGCCATCGCCATCACGATGTAAAAATCGAGAACCTGCGTATTGGGATAATACAATCGCAGCGGCGGCGAGGTTCCATAAAGCCTGGCCGCCTCGGAACTGAGAACCGCAATCCGTCTGGGCACAACATCAAGCCGCTTGATCAACGGCCCGTACGGCTTGAATATCGTTTCAGAAAGCTCCCTGAGCCGCTCGAATGTCGATTGCGGCATCTCGAAGTCATTGACCTTCGTATCGCGCGTCTTAAGGTCGGTCCCCAGCGCGCCAAACGGATCGCACTGGCTCGAAAAGTAATAGCTGAGCATGCGCGGGGCGCGCGACAGATTGATCCACGTCCCCACCGTCAGCCGGCCGGCATCCATCATCATCCAGCGGTCGGTGGGGGCCAGTTCTCCCGGATAATTCAACAGCGTGACGGTGCTGAGCGGGATCTTGTTCCCTTCACCATGCGCCAGTGCCCGCAGCGACTCAACATAGTACATATACTTGGGATCGGGGTTCAGATAGGTCCAGCTTCCAACCACATCCAGGCCGCCAAAACCATCCAACAGCGCGTGGGATCGAAACGGGTCGCTCATCGTCAGGATGTCCGGCCGATAGCGATGGATCATCTCGCGCGTGCGCGCATTGGCGGTCGTCAAGCCGTTGCCGTACTTATAGACATATTTCGTATAGAGAAATTTCGGGTCATCATCGGCAATGACCCCTTTTTGGACATACTTCGGCTCGCCAAGGCCGGCCTCGGTAAACCCAAGCGCCTCATGGATCATGCGCTCGCCGGCGACGTTGGAATTTCGCGTCAGCGAGTCGATGACCTCGGTGTTGAAAAACGCCGTGGTGATCTGCGGGTAATGGACCGCGACCTCCATCTGGGCCTGATTTTTTTCATCCTGCCACTTTTGTATAAGCGGATGAAACGGATTGGCGATGGCCACATCGCCGGGATTCTGGCTCTGATTGTGATATTTCCCGCTCGAATCACGAAAGTAGACATCGAGATCCTGCGAATCCACCTTGACATCGGTCAATCCCCCTTCGGGTTGCAGACAGACCGTCCACCCTTTGGTCAGCGCGTAATCCCAGAATTTTCGGGCATCCTCCCCCTGATTAGCTCCCAGCGTAAATGAAAAGTTGTTCAACCCCAAAGACCCCCACCAATCCACCGCCTTGCGGGATGAATCATCATATTTCGCCACTGTGTTGATGAACGCCTGATGCGGCCAAAGCCAGACCGTCATCCGGTCGTCTCCGGGCCGCGGCGCGATGGTGATCGGATGGGCGGCTTCGTACAGCGTTTTACCGCTGACCCGCCACTGGATACGAAGAGTGTACGAGCCGGATTTAATCCGCGAGGTATCGATGCGAAGCAGAATCGACGAAGGGGAGGCCTGTGAAGCCGCGGGTGCGGCACATTGCGCCACCGGCAGTTCGTCCAGCAACGCTACAATATCCCCACCCTTGGCGTCGTCAGGGCATTCAACCCGCAAAGCCACCTCTTCACCGCGATAAAACGCCCAGCGTCCATCGACCGTATCGACACTGACTTTCGCGGCATTGACTTGGCTACCAATCATCATCAACACGGCCAATAACCACACCTTCGTCCATGATCCAGATTGCATAAGATGGGCCTGTTCAGTTCGATCAATACCTCGTTTTTTTACCTTTAGCGAGACAACGAAACCCCCTGTGAACGGATACAAGCGATCGGTCCGCTCAATTTCAACGCCGAATTACACTGAATCCCCTCCCCAAGTTTGCAGTGGAAAACAAACATCCGTCGGCCGGCAAGCGGAAAGCTCGCCGGCCGACGAACTAAAAGTCTATTCTTGGTTGTTGGATCGCCGGCGGGTTACGAGGCATCCAATCAGGCCCAGAATCGCAAGGGCTGATCCCGGTTCAGGAACCGCATCAATGACGGCGTCGTCGATAAACATGTGAACGTCATAAGGGCTGCTCCACGCGGCACCGGCATAGAAGGAGTCGAGTGATCCCAGGCCGGAGTAGAATGAGTGCACGGTGTTAGAACCACCGGTTGTGAGCGGGTTGCCGTTGATTGTGCCGGTGAATGTATCCGTGCTGGTGTCGAAGTTGATCACCAGTGTGTTGACGGCACCAAGCAGAGCGGTTTGATCGAACGCCGTGGCTCCGGGTCCCCAAAATCGCAGCGTGGTGCCATTTTGATCGATCCAAGGACCAATCGTTGACTGCGTACTGCCTCCGGCAGTGTCGCCCAGACGAATGTTCATGTATGGATTGTCGGCGTATCCGCCACTTACGGTACCGCCATCTTGCACAATGTATTTGATGGTGAACGTGCCGGAGGTCAAACCGCCCGCGCCACCCTTCCATGTCGCTTCGGCAGCGTCCGCTTGACTATCGTCACGGAAAAATGCGCTTTGGTTGCCTGTACCACCAAATGGGTCGGCGGGAATAGAGCCGATATCAACAACGCGTACTTCCGTATTGCCGGGTGTACTCACATTGCTGGCGCTGGTCGGCGCGATGCCAACGGTGTCGCCTTGAAAATCAACGGACAAATACGCGGCCGAAGCCACCGAACCCATCCCCCAAACCGCGACCGCAACTGCCAGATTCCGAGTGACGCTCTTCATACCATCCTCCAAAAAAAGTGAAAAAGATGCGAATTAAATGAACATCAATCCAAAGTCGCGATAATGATTATTGCAAGGCAAAACCAAATAGATGCCCTTCTGACAACAGATTCTCTTGGTACTGAATTTCCCAATGACACATCTGTATGGGTACACTATACAGCCTGTTTGAGTGTTGTCAAGAAAAAAAAATTAAAATGACACAAATAATCGTTTTCAACTATAAAACAGTGTTTACCGTGCTATCTTAATAAGATCAGGCAAGTTGTGGGATCGAGTTCCGCACTTGTTTCACGGCCGGTTTCTGCGAATTGACATCCGGAAAACTCTCCCGAAAGATTATCTCCCCGGCAATAAATCGCCCCGTCACCCGTCGTCTGCCGCTGGCCAGCATTCCCATCAGAATGGAGGCCGCCTGTTGCCCAAGCTCCTCAATCGGCGAGCGAAACGCCGTCAGCGGAGGCGATGAATACTCCGCGATCGCCAGGTTTGTCGTGCTGATAACCTTCACATCTTCCGGCACGCGAATTTGGCGGCTCTGCAACGCCCGCATACACCCCACAGCGATGATATCGCCCAGACCGACAACCGCTTCGGGCAATGTCGCCGAGGCCACATCCAGATACTCAATCATCGACTCAAATGCCGCTTCCCCCTGCCAATCCTGCAGATGAATAAACTCCATGCTCAGTTTGCGATCCGAGCGTTCCCAATACCCCTTGAGCAACCCCCCCACTCGTTCCACATTTGATTGGGTACTGGTGCCCATGACGATGGCACGGGAGACATTGGCCTCGGCCAGGCAGATGCCAATCGATTCGCCGCATTGCGTGGAATCGACATGGACAAAATTCTCCAATGTGTGGTGATCCAGCCGGTTGACCGTCACCCAAGTCAATTCACGCTCATCCAAGGCGTCAAAAAGTTCATGTCGCAGCGCGCCGACCGCAAATACTATGACGCCGGCAATCTGCGACCGCAGGCGATCAACCTGCCGAAGGATTTTTTCCGTCGCGTCAGGGTCAAACAGGCCAAACGAGAGCAAAACCGGATGCAAATCATGTTCCGACAATGTTCGTTCTATGCCGTGAACAATTCGTCCGGTCTGCTGGGTCAGGTCAACACTTGGGTCTTCCCCTTCACTGATCGGCCGGATGACCGCGATCTGATGCGGCGCCCCGGCCGATACATGACCGGCCCATTGAGACACCGCCTTGACAAACCCACCCTGGCGCGGCCGACATTCGATCAAATCATCGGCCTCAAGCTGTTTCATGGCCGCATGAACCGTGTTCAGGCTGACGCGATAATCTTCCGCAAGTTGTCTTACTGTCGGGAGTTGCGCGCCGGCCAGCCATTTCCCCTGCTGAATGGAAACCTTCAGTTCCTCCGCCAATTGCGTTGACGCGGATTGCTTCCTGAATAAGTTCGTCATTCTTTTGGTCCTCAACGGTCGAACAGCCTGATTGAAGTATTATATCACGGTTTTTGGCGTCCGGCCCAAATATTTTACCCCCAACCTTCAGAGCAAACGCATTTATATTTCTCCCTCCCCCGGTATTTCCGGGGGAGGGTTGGGGAGGGGGCTGTATCGCCGAATTCGAGGAAAAACCCCCACCCTAACCCTCCCCCGGAGTACCGGGGGAGGGGATAAAGAGGCTCTGCGGGCCTTAT
>JADLBV010000141.1 GCA_020847545.1 Phycisphaerales bacterium | reverse complement strand
CATGTTTCTTTTCGGCTTGATACATCGCAGTCGGTGCCAGTCGATCACCTCGTTCCCGCGACAACCAAATATCACGGACCATCTGTTGTGCCGCTACGGCAGCCATGCCACCGGAAAATTCTTTGAATCGGATGTTGTTTTCGTACAGTTCTCGATTCCAGTTACGAAGACCGTCGATGGACTCTCCGAGTAAGGAAACGTATTCTGCCTCGATTTTGACGAGGTCAGTGATCAATCCCATACCAGGAATAGTCCCCACCCATTCCGCCGTCGTTTTAACGAAATTGACGGGGGCATTGATTTGTTCTCCGAAAGTCGTGGGAGTAAAGACTTGTTCGGCTGATTTTTTCAAAGCCTCGGGAAATTCGTCAAACGTATCGACGATTCCTTGCATGACCTTTAGGACGGCACCGACAACATCTCCCTTGAGAGCATCCGCCGCAATACCTATATCACGTTTCGTTCCACTTCCCGCAGCAAGGTAGACAGGACCCCCACTTGAATGATAAGGGGTCGGATTCGATATGTTGCCGATGCTGTTATTGATCGCTTCCAACAAAGCGCGATTTTCCTGCGCAGGACCGGCACGAACGACGAATTCGTCCTTCGTCAACATGGCAGGAATGACATCAGACCCTTTCGGCGCGTAGGGAAAATCGGGTCTGTTTTGTTGAGAACCCGCGATCCCTCCCCGCGTTTGATCCTCGATACGAGGACGTTGCGGTCCCACGGGAGACGTTTGTCTGATGAGTTCAGAAATTTGTTTCGAGAGTTTATTGTCTGGTGGAATTTCCGCGCGTAGTGCGGGAGCCGTCCGTTGTCCTTCGCGCGATGGTAGCGATTCTACGGCACGCAAAGGTGGTTTGACTTCGGACGTTCCTTTGTCGAGTGTTTCCGCAACGTCGATAGATCGTTGAACGAGACTACGGATTTCTTCCAACGTCACGCGGGGTTTGCTGCTCGGATTGTTGCGACTAGGTTGCATCGTCATTCCTACCGGCTTCTCTCGCGGCGTCGGCGAGGGCTTTTTTCATCTTGGCTTCCCCTTCACCGTCACACCACGCTAAGTAGTAATCGAGTCCTGGGGCAAGTGATCCGAAAGCGACAGCGACTCCGTATTCGACGGTACGGGCGCGTCGGTGGATGACTCGGTCGCGGTTTCTCCAGAGTCCGAAGAATTCGTAGTAGGTGGGTTTTCGTCCGAAGAGGATTGCAAAGCTCGCAAGATTGCCATCGGTACTGTCGGAAATAACCTCGAATTTTTTTTTACGGACATCGTGTACAAGAGGAAGTGGTCGATCAGTCCCACCAACTCGTCGTCGGTTAAACCCCCTTCTCCGAGGGGTTTGATTTTGAAAATCTTGCGAATGCGATCCACCATTTTCCCGTGGGCGGAAAATGAATCGTTAAATCCCCCGAGGGAACTGACGTGCGTACACAACTTGAGTTCGCGGTCAATGTCAGGCCACACTTCCATGACGGACTTGTACAGTTCGATGGGATCGGCCGAAACTTCTTCCTCGCCGTTCCAGTACCGATAAATCAATCGCTCCGACGGTCGGAACAAGTCCATCCGCGACTCTTCCACGGCGGGAAGTTTGTCCGTAGTAGTCGGGGTTTCCGTCGTCGGAGCGGGTTTCTTGCCTTCGACGAGGGACAGCAAGTAACGTAGCAAAGAAGCAAGCATGGTGAATCCTTTTGAGATGCGTCGGTGAATGTCACGAATCGAGGGTTCGGTCGAAGAGAACGGCACCGAATGACCCTGTCCCTGCCGCCGTTCCGGGTTGTGCCGTCCCACCGCCCCACGGATCGTTCGTGTAAGGAATGGCACGCCAGTTGACGACGGTCAGAGAGCGTTCCGTTCCTAGCGGGATTGTAATGGGGGGACCGACCATGTAAGCGTACCAGAACCTCCACGGCAATCCCGCGACGGGGGACGTGAGGTTGAGTCCGATATAACTGTTTCCTGCCGCGAAGCGAGCAGAGTTATTACCCATCCTCGTACCCGTCCGAGGAAGCGTACCGATGACCGTCGCCGATCCCAACGACTCGTTCATGCACGCTTCGAGTACTGGTTGATCGTAGTGAACCAACTGCGTTTGGATGTTGGCGTCCGTCAAGTAACACTGAACGTCGGTAGGGACTTCCGTATTGCCCCACGAATCGACGTTGATGTCCTTGTACTTGAAGTTGAACGTAATGCGGACAGGACTGTCACACAACCCGAGTTGTGTAAGTGTCGGGATGGCAGACGCGACGTTTCCTTTGACTAGGACCATCGTTTCGCCGTTGATGAAGAAATCCCGTGCCATGACTTATCCCCCTTGCTTTTAATGCCTTCCGTGGCAGGTCATCGTATTTGTCGCGATTACAATAAGTCCTCGTTCGTCCACAGGATCGCTCCCGATGACAAGATTTCCGTCACCTGAGATACCCCTGAACGATACGACCCGAGGGGTCGCGTTTGCGGAACCTTGTATGGGATCGCGCGCCATTCCAATCGAACCAACGACCTTTCCGTTCCAAGAGGGATTTCTAGTGGTGGGGTCGGTATGTACGCCGTAGGAAACGTCCAAGGAAATCTTTCGTCCGTCGAAGAAATCGACATCGACATCCAGTGACAGCCACTCGAATACAAGGATGCCCCTCGTCCGAGTGTCATTCCTGCGGGAGCGAGTGCCCCGAATGTCGGCATTCCTGCTTGAGACTCTGAAATACAATCACGCAGGATTTGATAATCGAAGTGGACCAACGTCATGAAAATACGCACTTCGGCGATATTGTTCATGACTTCGGCAGGGACGTTCGGTCCAAAATCATTGGCTTTGAGTTCGTAATGGTACAAACGAGGACTGACGGTGATACTTTCTGACGTAAGCCCCAACTGCGAAACGGAACGAAGGCCCGAGACGAAGGCATTCCCCTTCACCGTGACCATGCTCTCGCCATTGATGACAATATCTCGCGGCATCGTCCGTCCTTAACCGTGGAGTGATTCGCCTTCGACGAGGAGACAATCACAACACCAATGCGTTTCCAGTAGTTTGTCGGTAATCATCGTCGGGGCTTCTGGCTGCCAAACACGTCCGTCTCGATCCTTGAACCTGTCCAGCGGATTGAGATAGTGGACTCCCACGCGACGGAGTTCCGTGACGGGGATGTGTAGACGCCGACTGTGCGACGACAGCATTTCACCCTGGAGCGGTTCCCCCGTCTTGAAAATCATGGACCAGCGTACTCGAAACAACGTATACGTCGTGACGGTCCCTTGCGCCTGATCGTCGTTGCGTTTGTACAACGTGACGCTTTGCAGCATCCCCTGACCACCGTACAAGCGGCGGTAAAAGTAGAGTTGGCTGGTTTCACTGATTATGGCCACGACACATACCTCAACTGCATTTTGCAAGTGATTCAGCGAGGAGGATTCTCAAGTCGGCGGGGAGGATCAGGGCTTCTGGTGGAATTCGAGAGTCCGCTTTTTTGAGTTTTCTTTCATATTCAGTCGCCGATACGGTTTGTTCTTGTTTTGGTGTGGGAAGAATCAAAGTCTCACCGTCTTTGGTATTTATTACGACCACTTCCCTCTCCGTTTCAATTCGTCCAGTTCTGGCTTGAGCGTCTTGGCCAGTCGTTCGGCGAGGAACATGCGTCCTTCGACGGACAGGTTCCACAACAACCCCATGATGAACTTGACCGCCGTATCGACGAGTCCGAGTTCCTTGTGGGAAATGTCGGGGGGCAATGTATCCACGTCACGCCTCGCCAATAGGTGCTACTGGCCACTTCGCGTCTTTCCCGTAATGCGAATGCACGTCCAGCCAACCCCGTCGCCACGCTTTGAACAGGAACTCGTCCGTTTCCACGAAGGGGTTGTCCTGCAAGGAATCCCCGAAGATACGGGCATCCGATCCCATGTTAAAAGCCCGGTCGATTTTCTCTTTCCCGTTCGCGCTCCTGTCGTTCTTCGTCGGACACGCCACGGGAGACGTATTAGAATTTGAAATTGCGAAAACTCCAGATCATCGGGCGAATCGTACTGATCAACGAATGTTTGTGATCCCAGACGACGGCAATGTGACGTTCCTCGTAAGACTCGCTACCGATTTCCATGCCTTCGGGAAGGAGACTGCGGAGTTTTGCGACGAGGATACTGCACGCCAACCGTAACTGACTCGGTAACGTGTCGATGGTATACCCCGCCGTATACGTCACCTTGATGTTTCCATTGGCTTGACCGACGAACGGAGTCAAGAGTCCTCGCGCTCGATACGACGGTTTTGGCCAGGTCGTTCCGAGGCGAATCAGAATCCCCGACCGACTCGTTTCGTCGTCCTGGTCGATGTCGAGGCAAAAACCGTTCTGGTAATTGCCGTAGGTGATTTCCGTGGACGATGCAAATGCCCCCGACGTAGCCCCGAAGTTTCCATCGTGATCGACCCAGACTTCGATGGTAGGAGACGTAAAAACGGGGCGTTCGCGTAACATCAAATTCTGCATCCCCGTTCCGTTGTAGTATTCGGTACGGGAAACTTTCTCGCCCAACTTCCTCCCGAGGACTTCTTGAATCCATTCGGACGCCATGTCGATCAGGAACATCAACAGTTTGTCGTCGGACTTGTCTCCCGATGGGATTTGCAGGACCGATTTGACTTCGTCGATGTCGCTGAGTAACACGGCACACGCTCCGCACGTCGTTTCGAGAAACCGCCCCCTGAACAGGTCCGTCGTTCAGGGGGCGTCGAGGGAGGAGGACGATCATTACACCGTGATGGTGTTGGTCCCCGAGTTGGCGGGGGACCAAGTGAAGCCAGCGCCGCTGCCGGTGACCTTCATCTGGCTGACGAAACCAACCCAAACGGGGGCATTCGTCAGGTTGCCGGACAGGATGACGGCACGGGCGTAACGGCCGGGACGCTGGAAACCAGCCGCCCAGTTGATGCCGCTGTTAAACGGCGAACCGCTCACGGACGCGCCCGAGTTGACGATGCTGATACCCCCCGACAGGAACGAAGTCGGGAAGGCCGCACTCGGCATACCGCTCGTCGGATCGGTAAACGAACCCGAGGCAGTCGAATCCGAGGTCTGGACGGCGACCTGAAACGAACCGCTCTGGGAGACGCCACCCACGACGAGTAGGTTGCAGAACGTATTGGCGAACAGCAGGTCAACGGGTTGACCGATGATGACGCCGGAGGCAGGAGTCGAGCCAACGCCGTTGGCAGGCGCGATGGACGTGCCGCCAACGTAGTTGAGGTTAGAAGTCCCGCCGAGATCGACGAGGTAAGAAGCCGACATTGATTTCTCCGAAAAGTTGTATTAGAAGATCGGGGTAAGGGTGACTTACCCCGAAGTCCATACTAGGGATTACCCATTAACGTTTAGCTGCGGGCAGTAAACGAATGCCGCCGGATGGCGTAGAGCGATGTCCGCCGAAAGAATCCCACGCACCCACGTCTGGTCGTTGGTGAAGGCGGTATCACCCATCGTGGTCGCGGCAAATTCAATCGCCCCGAACATGCCGATCAGCATGTCGCTCCACATGCCGCCGAGGATGTAGGTCAGGTTCGTCCCCGCGCCCTTGGTTTGCGTGCCGCTGACCTGCGTAGACTTGGTGACGGGGTAGCCCGCGAGCATGGGCTTGACGCCGTCGCCTGCCTCGCGGATCAGGTTGAACAACCACACGCCCTGACCGTCACCCTGAGCCACGGCGTCGGCTCGCAGTTGGTAGTAGCGGTACAGGGTCTTGGGCCGCATGATCCAGCCCTCGAACTCCGCGTTGGCTTCTTCGACCGCCGCGACCATGCGGTAAATGTCCTTGCCGACGAGGGCATCGCCGTCCGCGCCCTGAGACGAAGAAGAAACCGTCTGGATACCGTTCTGGTAGATAACGCCCAGAGGACGGGTATCGCCACCGAGTCCTTCCAGACCCGCGAGGTCGAGTCCCAGCGCCAACGACTTCGTCATGTCGTCCCGCATCAACGCTTCGGCAGCGGGAGACGCGAAACGAATGAGTTCGTTGGGAGCCTTGATCATGACGGCGAGTTTCTTCGCCTGAAGCGTCACTTCACCAGTCCCGATATCGGACGCGGTGATTGGTAGGTTTTCACCGACCCAGTAGGTCAACGAAGCGGTCGTTTGTCGGGGATACTTCATGCGCCCTTGCGGGGGCAGCGGCACGGTACGAGCGCCGGCGTTGACGAGGGCTTCCTTGTTACGCAGGAGTTCGATCAACTCGCCCATTTCGGGGGGAGCGACCAACGCACCACCACGCAACTCGGACAGCCACGACATATCCTTCTGTCCGTAACCGAGTGCCTTGTACTGCTGGCGGCGAATCCACGCCATTTCGTCCTGATCAGCCCCGCCGACGCCGTGCGTGACGAGTCCCTTCATCTCGCGACGGAAGTTCGTGGGAACCACGTCTTCGTGCATGTACGAAGTCGCCAGGGGAGCGAGGAACTTCAGTCCCCGACCGGCGTACTCGTAACCGTCCTTGCCCAGATCGCCCGCGTAGCACTTGTGCAGGCGAGCGTGAATGTCGGTTTCGATTTTGGCGTGTTCCGGCCCAATCGCGCCGGTCAGGACGCCGAGCATCTTCATGAAACTGAAACCACGCGAAGACATGGCGTCTTCGCCGTGACGTGCCCACGGAGCGCCGAGAACAGCGTCCTTGGACGGCGTGCCGGGAGCGGGCATGGACTTCAATTTCGTAACCACGTCACCGAGAGTCTTGGTGACTGTTTCGAGCGCCGCGGAGTTCTTTTGAGTGGCCTCCGCGACCTCCTTCAAGGTCGTCGTAGCGGGTGCGGACATTATGGTCCTCGTAAAAGGGTTGACTTTCGACTTCGTCATCCCCGCTCGGCACTCCGCGCGGCGGCCTGACTCCGTCTGTTCCGGTAACGAACTCAGCGACCGAAAGCACTGACGACCAACTCCAGTTGTTTCGTCAGTGTCTCCAACTGTTTACTCTGCGACTCGTTGAGAGACTTGATGCCGTCTACGTCCACGTCCGTTCCCGAGAGAGCGACGAGGGATTCTTGTTCGTCTACGGGAGT
>JADLBV010000034.1 GCA_020847545.1 Phycisphaerales bacterium | reverse complement strand
GGGTTCATCGGAGTTGAAGCGGGCGGTGGACGAGCTGGCGGGGTATATCCAGCAGGTTGGCGGGGCGAAAATCCCGATTGAAAACGCCTCGGCCGGCGACCGGCTGGAAATTCACATTGGACAGACCGATTACGTCAAGTCGTTGAAGCTGCCGTTGAATGATCTGGACGGCGACGGTTTTCGGATTTGTTTTCCGGCCGCCAATCGAATCGTGCTGGTCGGGCCGACGACCTGGGGGTCGGAATTCGCCATTTACGAATTTATCGAGCGATACCTTGGCGTGCGCTGGCTTTTCCCAGGCGACCTGGGGACGCACATCCCGCACAATCCGAACATTACCATCCCCACCGCCGAGATCGTCAGCCGGCCGGCGTATATGAGCCGGACCATCAGCACCGCCATCGGCAACAACACCGGCGAGCCGGTCTGGCTGTTTTTTCAGCGGCACCGGCGGCACTGGACCATCTCACATCATCACAACCTGAACAAACTGATCAGCCCCGATGAGCTTTACGACGCGCATCCGGAGTTTTTTCCGCTCATCGACGGCAAGCGCCAAAAGCCCGAACCGGAAGGGTATTACTGGCAGCCGATGCTGCACGCCAAAGGCATCGTCGAAACTTCAGTGGAGAGAATCGACAAGTTCTTCAACGATCATCCCAATGAAACCTCTTATTCGCTGGGGATCAATGACAACAACAATTTTCAAGGCGCAACCTCCGACGGCATGAATTCCGTCGGGGTGGAAGATTATTCGGATTATTACTTCACCTATGCCAACGCGGTGGTTGAAGGGGTTCTGAAAACACACCCGGACAAGTGGTTTGGTTGCCTGGCCTATCTGGGCGTCACCGATCCGCCCAGGTCGATTGGCGCCAATGCACGAATCGTGCCGCACATCTGCATCGACCGTTACGGCTGGGTAAGCGAGCAGGCCGCCCAGCGCGACATGCAGCGCACGCGCAACTGGCACGCGGCCGCGCCGACGCTGGGATGGTACGACTATATCTATGGCGATGACATGTACCGCATTCCCCGCATCTACAATCACCTGATGGCGCGATATCTGAAATTCGGCGCTGAAAATGGTGTGCGGGCGCTCTACGCCGAGTATTACGGCGATCCCGATGCGTGGATCGACGGACCGAAGCTCTATGTTTTCATGAAGCTGCTGTGGGATCCGAATGCGGATGTCGATGCACTGACCAGTGAATGGTATCGTCTGGCGGTGGGAGAACAGGCCGCGGTGCCGCTGGCCAGATTCTATGCCTTCTGGGAAGACTACTGGACGAAGCGCGTGCCGAAAACCGAATGGTTCGCGCAATATGTTGACCGCGTGTACATGAATTTTGTCGCGACGGGCTATCTGGATGAATTGACCAGCGAGGATCTGGCCGCCTGCAAAGGGCTGATGGACCAGGTGGTCGCCAAGGCGGACACGCCGGAGCACAAGGCGCGGGCCGCATTTCTCGCCAAAGGATATGAAGGCGTCCTGCGCAATGTCGAATATGTTGTGCGGCTTCGGAACCAGACCAGGCCGGCGGGAGGGAAGGTGCTGGTTAAAGATTCGTTTGTCCCATCGACGGCGGACGCGGATGACAAGGTGCCTGCAAACTGGGTGGGTTGGCAGCACGAACCAAGAACGGCTCAATTCCATTGGGACCACAAGAACGGGCACACGGACACGCATTCATTGGCGATCGACGTCGGCAATCCGGGAACCAGCGGTTTTTTCAGGGATGTGCAGGTGAAGAATCCGGCGAAGTTGTATCAACTGACCGCCGCCGTGCAATGTGCCGGCGTGAATCCCAAGGCGTATGTCGGCGTTAAGATCAGTTGGACCCGGCCGGATGGATCGTATCTGCCGCACAAATACGAAGGCAATCAATTTCTCATGGCGAATAATTTCAAGCCGGGGGCCTGGATGCCCATGAGCGTCTACTTTCGCCCGCCGCCGGTGGAGGGGCCGCTGACCTTACAAATCGGCATGGTGGCGATGTACGGCGATGCCGGAATCGTGCGGTTCGATGATGTGCGGCTGGTTGTGATTCCAAATGACCCAATCCCAGTGAGAAAGTAATGTATCTGAGTCGATTGATCGCCGTCATCCTGATGGTGGGGTGTCTTGCAATTCCGGCGTTGGCGGGGGACAAGCCGATTGTGATTCCGCAGCGGCCGGACCCGCCGATCACGGTGGATGGGCGGTTGGATGACTGGGTGTCCGTGCCGTCCGACTTGGAGATCAAGATCAATCGGCCGGAGCAGGTGGTTTATCAGCCGGAGAACTGGAAGTCGGCCGATGATTTAAGCGCGACGGTGCGGCTCTGCTGGCGGCCGGCGGGGTTGTACATCGCGGCCGAGGTGCGCGATGATGTCTTTTCCAACAGCGGTTCGGGGGAGAATTCGTTTCGCGGCGACATCCTGGAGCTGTATTTTGACGCCACGCCATTGAGCGAAACATCGCGCGATGAGTTTGGCGCGGGGCAGGCCCATCTGCTGCTGAGTCCCGGCAATCTGCTGGACGACCGGCCGGCGGGCGCGTTTGGGCGGGTGAATCCGGAGGTGTATCGAATTCACCCGGATCATAAGAGCCTGACGGATGCGAGCATCGCGGCGGTCAAAACCGAAAACGGGTGGACGCTGGAATGTTTCATTCCCTGGGAGGAACTGGGCGTCGCCGAACCCAACCGAGGCCGGCCGCTTGGGCTTGAGGTCGCCTTGTCCGATTGCGATTCATCCGCCAGCCGGCAGGAAAAGCTGATGACGATTTCCACGCGAGGGTGGAAATATCGCAGCCGGGGGCGGTTGAACGAGGCGGTGCTGGCCGATCCGGCCGGCAATTATGTGCCGCTGGAGGCGCAAAAGCCGGTGGTGCTGCTGGACAATGCAATTATCCAGCCCCGGAGCGAGATCACCAAGACATTCGATTTTACGGCCCAAGACAATGGCCTTTCGCCGGCGTTGTTTGTCCGCGCCCGCCTGCAGTCGGACAAGAACGACGGCGACACGTTCGCGCTGAACGTCTACGTCAACGATCAGAAAATTGACGGGGCGCGGATCATCAACAAGCCCGTCATGATGCGCACGCTCGATGGCGGCACGATCTCGATTTTCTCGGCCGGCAGTTTTGGGTTTCGCATACCGTATGCCTCAAGCTATGAAGAAGCGAACCTGTCGCAGGCCCAGGGCAACCCATATGCGCGGTTTGATTCAACCGAGCCGCGGACGGATTTTCTGATTGATCTGGCCGGCCTGCTCAAGAGCGGCAACAACGTGCTGCGGCTGGTCAGCGCCGATCCAACGGTGGATCGGGCGATGCATGTCGAGGCCGAGCTTCGGCAGGTTGAGCCGCCAAAAGCAGCCGTCAAACGGGAACTGGTTCCCGCAACGACCTATTTCACACCCGATCAACCCAAGGCGGAGATTTCATACCGCGAGTCGGCCGATGCTCAAATTACTGTAAACGTCGGAAAAACGTCGTATCTGTGCCGCAGTTTCTTTTCCATTCCCGGCGGGCAATGGGTGCATGCGTCAAACAAATACTTCACGCTTTCACGCAAGATTCGCAATGAGAATGGCGTCATCGTCGTCGAGGATTTCTTTACCAATCCGGGCGATCAGCCCCTGGGCATCATGCAGCGCCATGAAATCACGGCGGCGCAAAAACCGGCGAGTTTTTATCTCAATGGCCTCAAGCGTCCGGCGAATCTGCCCGGGTACTTTCAATCCAACAACCCCACCTCGTTCATGGGCGGCGACGGCGGCGTCGGCCTGTTGCCGCTGGACGATGTTTTTTGCATCCATGGCGAGAACTACATCGCCGGTGACAACGCGATTGGCCTGTGCGACCGAGTATTGGTGCTTGGCCCCAAGTCATCCCACACGGTTCGCTGGGCGATGGCGGGGTCGGCCGATGGGGATTACTGGAATTTCCTGAACACGGTTCGGCGGTTCCTGAAGGTTAATTTCACCCTGACCGGCCCCGGCGCGTTCATGCGGATGTATCCACCGTACATCGACTGGCCGGTGGAAAAAATCCGCGAGCAGTTTACCAATCGCAGCGCCTATTACGGCATGAACGCGCCGTCGTTCCGGTTGACGTACAAGGGCAAAACCCTGCCCTACCTGATCAATCACGGCCAGGCGGCGATGAATGTGGATGAGGAGATCGCCGGCACGAAAAAGTGGCGGCATGCCGT
>JADLBV010000151.1 GCA_020847545.1 Phycisphaerales bacterium | reverse complement strand
GCGGTGTAGCCGCTGTTCTGCGCGAGCGAAACGGCGTCGAGCGTCTCGGTGAGCGAACCGATCTGGTTCACCTTCACGAGAATCGAGTTGGCCGTGCCGGTATCAATGCCCTTCTGGAGGAACTTCACGTTGGTCACAAACAGATCGTCGCCGACGAGCTGGACCTTGTCACCGATCTTGTCGGTGAGTTGTTTCCAGTGCTTCCAGTCGCCTTCGGCGCAACCGTCTTCGATGCTGACGATCGGATACTTGGCCACGAGTTTCGCGTAGAAGTCCACGAGTTCAACGCCGCTGACGGTCTTGCCGGTGGATTTCTTGAAGGTGTAGGTGCCGTCGTGGTTGTAGAACTCGGACGCGGCGACATCGAGCGCGAGGAAGATTTGTTTGCCGGCCTTGTAGCCCGCGTTCTTCGTGGCTTCGAGGATGGATTCAATCGCATCTTCCACGCTGTTCAACTTCGGAGCGAAACCGCCTTCGTCGCCGACGGCGGTGCTGAGGCCGCGTTTCTTCAACACGCTCTTGAGCGCGTGGAAGATTTCCGTAATGGCCTGCAAACCTTCGCTGAAGGTGTTGAAGCCGTGCGGCTGGACCATGAAGTCCTGGAAATCGATCGGAGCGTCGGAGTGCGCGCCGCCGTTGATGACGTTCGCCATCGGGACAGGAAGGACTTTTGCGTTCGGGCCGCCGATGTATTTGAACAGCGGCTGACCAAGCGCTTTCGCGGCCGCCTGCGCAGTCGCAAGCGAGACGGCGAGAATGGCGTTCGCGCCAAGCTTGGATTTGGTTTCCGTGCCGTCAAGCTTGAGCATCTTGGCATCCACGCTGAGTTGATCCAAGGCATCCGTGCCACGCAGGGCGCTGGCGATCTTGGTGTTCACGTTGGCGACGGCCTTGGTGACGCCTTTGCCGAGGTAGCGTTTTTTGTCGCCGTCGCGGAGTTCCACGGCTTCGTGTTCACCGGTGCTCGCACCCGAGGGCACGGCGGCGCGGCCGGTGGTGCCGCAGAGTAAAGTCACGTCCACTTCAACAGTGGGGTTTCCACGCGAATCAAGAATCTCGCGCGCCTGGATGTTTTGAATCTTTGTCATAGTTCAGTTTCGATTTGGAATGCAGGAAATCAGGAGTTGTTGTTCTCGAAGCCCTGACTTCCAAACTTACGGAGCAGGCATGATAAAATCCGCACCCGGCGAGTCAAGGAAGGGGTTTGCTGAAAACCGACCGGATATTGCCCTGAGTTGGGCAGCGCGTGGTGGCGGCGGGCAGCCTTGAACCGGAGTTGGAGCGATTGGTTGGCGGAGGTTGGGCCACCGTCATTGGACAATGTAAGCGCGATGCGGCCCGCAGCGGGCTTCGGTCGCAAAGGCGGAAATGGCTTTCTCCGCCGGCACTGCGAGAGTGCCGGAAAACACCGTTTCCGG
>JADLBV010000150.1 GCA_020847545.1 Phycisphaerales bacterium | reverse complement strand
GCCAGACCCAGCACTCGAACGGCAACGCGATCGTGCGGGCGAGCTGCATCCTGCAGCTCGCGCTCGGCAACATCGGCGTGGCGGGCGGCGGCTGCAACATCTACCGCGGCCACGACAACGTCCAGGGGGCGACCGACATCGGCCCCAACCCCGACTCGCTGCCGGGGTATTACGGCGTCGCGGAAGGCGCGTTCAAGCACTGGTGCCGGGTGTGGAACGTCGACTTCGAATGGCTGAAGGCGCGCTACGCGCCGGGCATGATGAACAAGTCCGGGACCACGGTCTCGCGCTGGATCGACGGGGTGCTCGAGAACCCCGATCACATCGACCAGCCGAACAACATCCGCGGCGTGTTCTACTGGGGCCATGCGCCGAACTCGCAGACCCGCGGGCTCGAGATGCAGGCGGCGATGCAGGCGCTCGACCTCCTGGTGGTGATCGATCCGTACCCGTCGGCGACCGCGGCCATGGCGGCGATGCCCCTGAACGACCAGGGGAAGAAGGTTCTCGCCGACGCCAAGCGCGAGTCGAACAAGGACCGCGAGGTCTACCTGCTGCCGGCCGCGACCCAGTTCGAGACCGAAGGTTCGCTGACCGCGTCCAACCGCTCGCTCCAGTGGCGCGAGAAGGTGATCGAGCCGCTGTTCGAGTCGCGCTCGGACCAGGCCATCATGTACCACCTCGCCCAGAAGCTCGGGTTCGGCGACCAGTTCCTCGGCAAGAAGGACGGCAAGCAGCAGCTCCGGCTCGTCAAGGTGAAGGGCTACGAAGAACCGAGCATGGAGGACACGCTGGTCCACGAGATCAACGGCGGCAGCTGGACGATCGGCTACACCGGCCAGTCGCCCGAGCGGCTCCAGGCGCACATGCGCAACATGCACGTCTTCGACGTGAAGACGCTGCGGGCCAAGGGCGGCAAGGACGCGAAGACGGGGTACGACCTCACCGGGGACTACTTCGGCCTGCCGTGGCCGTGCTACGGCAACGCGGCGCTGAAGCATCCCGGCTCGCCCAACCTGTACCAGACCTCCCGTCACGTGATGGACGGCGGGGGCAACTTCCGCGCCAACTTCGGCGTGGAGCGCGACGGGGTGTC
>JADLBV010000033.1 GCA_020847545.1 Phycisphaerales bacterium | reverse complement strand
GGGCCGTATCGCCGAATTCGAGGAAAAACCCCCACCCTAACCCTCCCCCGGAGTACCGGGGGAGGGGATAAAGAGGCTCTGCGGGCCTTATGAATACCGCTAATAATATAAATGCGATTGCCCTGGTCATCAGAATTGAAACTTGCCTGTTCCGGCGGGTGGATTTACAGTGCGCAGTGAAAAGGGACGGTACGACGATTGAATTACACACGATGAGGAGCTGCTTATGCTGCGTCGGTGGATGATGGGTGTGGCGGTGTGCGTGCTGGGGTCGGCGCTGTGGGCCGATCAGGGGGTGGTCACGTTGAAGGATGGTCACAAGATGGAAGGGGATGTCACCGAAAAGGAAGACATGGTGATCGTCACCATCCGGGGTATTCAGACGCAATTAAAACGGGCGGATGTTCAGTCGATCAGTTACATCGAGAGTCTGGACAAGGAATATCAACAGCGGCTGGAAAAACTTGATCCAAAGGATGTGCAGGGGCGGTTGCAACTGGCGCGATGGGCATTTGACAACCATCGCTACGACCTGGCGCGCGACGCGGTGGAAAAGGCGCTGGCCATCGATCCGAACAATGAGGAGGCGACGACGTTTCTGGAATTGATTCGGCGACAAAGCGCGATGGAGCGAAATCAGGGCCAGGAGAACACCAGGCCGACTCCGTCGGAAAATACTGGAGGGCAGGGGGTTCGTCCGCCGGCACCGTCGGCGGAACGACGGGTGCTGACGGCCGACAATGTCAACACCATCCGGCAATTCGAGCTGCGGCCCACGGATACGAATGTTCGGGTTCGGTTTGAAAACGATGTCAAACGTCGGTTTGTGGCGGCGTACAATCAGGATCAGAATTATTTCAACAATCTTCAGCCGGTGGATCAGGCGATTGAGATATTGAACCAGGCCGATGAGAAATTCACGCGGGATGTGCGGATTTTGAGCGATCCGCAGTCGATGCTGGAATTTCGGCGGTTTGTGCAACCCATGGTGTTGCAGAACTGTGCCACCAGCGCCTGTCATGGCGGGTCGGCGGGGGGAAAGCTGGTGCTGTTCAACAATGGTGAGGCAACCGACACGGTGGCGTACACCAATTTTTACATTTTGCAGAATTATGCCAAAACGCTGTCGGCGCCGGGGAGTTCGTTTGGTTCCGGGCCGACGCAGCGAAAACTGATCGATCGGACGCAGCCGGAGATGTCGTTGTTGGCGCAATATGGTTTGCAGCCGGACAAGTCGGATCTCGATCATCCGCAGGTGGCGGGATATCGGCCGATATTCCGCAGTCGGGACGATGCGCGATACAAGCAGTTGATCACATGGATGCGCGATTCACTTCGGCCGGTTGAACCGAATTACGGGATTGACTATACCCCGCCTGGAATGGCCGCGACGACCCAGCCGACCAGCGCGCCTTCGCCATGATGATCGGATTGAAATCAGCGGGAATTATTCAACGTGTGGTTTTCACCGGGTGATTTTCTGGCGGGGATGGTGGGGGCTGGAGCGCTCTTTTTCGCGTGGCGGCTTTGGGTGCGCATGGCGCGACGACGCCGGTTGCGCGAGTTGGCGGGACGGCTGGGGATGCACTTTTGCCCTGCCGACCGGTTTCGCATTGGGCCGCGACTGCCGGCGTTGCTGGATTGTGCCGGGGCGGCGGATGTGCGGGTGTATGATGTCGTCTACGGCGTGGAGCATGACCGTTATCGTTATGTTTTCGCGGCCGAATTCACCTGTGGCGTGGTGTTCACCAAACGCCGCTGCCGACGGATCGTGGGGATGAGCGAACCCAAGGATGGCGGGGCGGCGGGTGGGGTGTTGGTGCGGATGGTGGATGGGCAGATGCCACTCATCGAGCGGTATCAGTTGGCGGCACAGGTTCCCAATCCGGAAGACTGTTGATCAAATCAATCAATTCGGCGGCCGTGCGCAGCAGGGTTTGACGGGCGGAAAAACCTGTAATATTCCGACCTGTGACGGCGTCCGCGTAGGTTCCCACATCCGAAGAATCGACCAGTGTGCGATAGTCGATCGTCAATTCGGTATCGGCCGGCATGTCCTGTCGTGCGAGAACGATGCCGCAATGAACCAGGCAGTTTGGTTCAAATGAATGGTTGAAAAAATTGAGGTTTGAATCGGTGTCATCGGTGACGGTGAAATATCGGCCAATGTATCGCGTGCCGGTGCGGGTGATGGATGGATGCCCTTGGGCGATGTGTTCGATGAATTCGCATTCGGTGATGGGGCGCGTATCAAGCGTGAACGAGGCGATGATAGCGCCTTTGGAGACGGGATGCCGGATAAACAACCCCTGACCGAAAATCGGTGAGGGGCGAACTATCGTCGGGATGAATAGCATGTCAAAAATTGTAATGGGACAAATTCAAGCTGTGGAGTGGATCAGGATGGTTCCACCTTCATCACTTCGCGCAGCAGGCTGGTGGCGAAGCAGCCGGCGGGCAGTGCGAAGGCGAGGGTGATGTGTGGGCCGTGATTGTCCACACCGGCGGAAAGCTCAACATCCTTGGGCTGAACACGCAGCGGGCGGCGGACCCCTTTGACCTTGTGTCGGCCGTCAAGTCGAAAATGTTCCGGTGTCAGGGAATGGTCGGCGAAGACGCTCTGTTCAATCGCAAACGGTTCGCCCTGTGGCAACGTCATGCGATAGCCGATCATCGGGCCGGTGGGGCTGATTTCAAATCGCTGGACGCGGGGGGATTCAACGGAGGCATCCTCCACCACAAAGCAGGCGCCATTCTCATGTTTGTACGCCAGATCGCCGATTTGTACGCGGTCAATCGACTCGATTCGGCGGGCAAGAATCTGATTGAACAATTCCGATTGCAACGCCGACACCCATAACCGGCGGATTTTCTCATCAATCGACATGACGGCGGCCGTGGGGTTCTTCGTCTTGATCAGACGGGATAGAACCCCTCTTTCCATGCCGAAGTTGCGAGGGAATGATTGCATGGCGGCCTCAAGGTCGCCATTGTCAAATGACTGACGCGCATCGACGGCATCGGGTTGGTCCTGATTGGGATTGGGAGCGCCAAGAAGCAGGTGCAAAAGCCGCTGGTCATCGGCCGCGATCAATGCCGCCCCCAGTAAGGCATTGTCGCCACGCCGGCCAAAACGCTGCTCGCCGAAATAATTGGGCATTCCCCGATCCTGCAAAATCTTCAACATCGGAGGAAGCCGAACCACATCCGTGGGGTTGACCTGTCGAATTTTGACGGCAAAACGATTACCCCACAGGTGGCCCATCCGCAGTTTGTTGGTGTGGCGGGCGGCCCATTGCACGGAGATGTCTGGCAGTTGCAACGCCATCACCGCTTCGGGGGTCGTGCCCGACATGGAGATGACCTGACGGGTCAAGGCGCGGGCGTCTTTGAGGCCGGCATAGCCGATGTCACGTGATGAAACACGCAACGCGCTGCCGATGCGCCGAAGCGCATCAAACGTGCTGACGCCGATCTTCTGAATCTCGGCATAAACGTGTTCCCCCTCGCCGCAGGGTTCATACAGGGGGATTTCCTGGACGAAAAAGTCCTCATCCCGCTGCTTGATGACGCCGCCGATGCCGGGGAATTCATGGGTCAGGTAGGGCAGTTGCATGACATCCATTATAGGCCCGGCGATCACCCTTTGACCGCCCCCAACTGGATGCCCTTGACCAGATATTTCTGCAACAGCACAAACAGCACGATCATCGGAACCACTGACATCGTGACGGCCGCCATGAGAAGGTGCGTGGCCTGGCCCTGGCTGGAATCGAAGAACAACAGCCCGATCGGCAGCGTGTATTTGGCCTCGCTGCGCAGCATGACCAAAGGCCAGAAGAAGCTGTTGTAATTGCCCATGAAGGTGAAAATGGTCAGTGTGATCAGCCCCGGCCGCGACAGGGGGAGGATGATGTCCCAGAACAGCCGCCATTTGCCCGCGCCGTCGATTTCGGCCGCCTCGTCGAGGCTTTGCGGGATGCTCAGCATGAACTGCCGCATGAGAAACGTGCCAAACGCGCTGAACGCCGCCGGCACGATCAGGCCCGTAAAGGTATCCACCAGCCCCATCGAGATCATGATCTGGAAATTGGGGATCATCATCACCAATCCCGGCAACATCATGGTGGACAGATACAGCAGAAACATGCGGTCTCGTCCCGGCCATTTCAGACGGGCAAAGCTGTAGGCGGCCATGGCGCTGGTCATCACCTGCAAAAAAGTCGCCCACGCCGCGACGAAGATGCTGTTCCAGTAAAATCGGGCGAACTGAATGCCGCGGTGGTTTATGTCCGGGTTGTTGTAATCAAACACGTCGACGTAATTTCTCGGCACCGGCACACCCGCTTTTTGGACGGTGTCCACCGTACTGGGGATCCAGTTGGTCGAGCCGACCTCGCCAAGGGGTTTGATGCTGGTCAGCAACATCCAGACAAATGGCAACACCATCACCAGAGAGATCGCACCCAGAACTAGGTGTAGCAGCGAAACCGAGAAGTAATTTTTGAGCGCGCGGGATCGTCGCCGGTCGGCCGGTGGGCGGTTCAACAGTTTTTCCATCTCGGCCGCATCCGGTGGGATGGAGGCCGGCTCGGTGGACTGGCCTGGTTGGATGGTGTTAGTCGTTGACATACTTGTTGCCGAATTTCCAGTTGAACAGCGTGATCACCAGGACCATCGCAAACAACATCCACGAGACGGCCGAGGCGTACCCCAGCCGGCCGATCTCAAATCCCTGACTGTAAATCATGTAACTGAGGGTGGTGGTCGAACCGGCCGGCCCACCTTGTGTCATCACGCGGGCCTGTTCAAATCCACCCTGCAAACCGGAGATCACGCCCATCACCACAATGAAAAAGGTGGTGGGGGCCAATTGCGGCCATGTGATATTCCAGAATTTGCCCAACCGGGTGGCGCCGTCGATGTCGGCCGCTTCATATAGCTCTTGTGGGACGTTGGTTAAGGCGGCCAGGTAGAGCAGCATGTTGTTTGAGCCGATCGCCCCCCAGAATCCCATCAACATCATGGCCGGCTTGGCCCAGTCGTAATCGGTCAGCCAGTTGGGGGGCGTCAGTCCATCGGAGACGGCCGCCATGGCAGGCAGATGATAACAGGCGATGCCCAACCCCAGCACGACCAGTTGCAATGACATCAACGATGTGGCCGTCATCAGGCTGCTGCCGACACCATCCCACGGCCGACCATGAAAATCACGCCCGCGAATTGCAATCACAAGCTGCCACAGGGTGACACAAACCGTTGCGGCCAGCGTGACCCATCCAACCAGCGGCACCGGCGACCAAAAAATGGCCAACACGGCCGGAAGGATCAGGAATACAGCTGAAAGGATGACCGCATTTGAACCGTAATCTCCATCCGACCATGCCTTGCGCAGCCGACGCAATCCAAACCACGCCCCCAATGCGATCAATCCGGCCGACACCCACAACCCCGATTGAATCAGCGATGATGGTGATTGCCTGACGACATCGGTCAGGCTGACCAACGGCCCGCGCAGCACGGAGTTGATCGGGCCGCTTTGCGGGTTAAAGAGATGCTTCCAGAGGAGCATCGTCGCCACGCCCGCGGTGAAGTTGGGGATGTAAAAGAGGGTGCGATAGACCGTCTGCCCGCCCAGCGCCCCGCCAATGAAAATGGAGGCGACCAGCGACGCCATCATAATGACCATGCCGCTGCGTCCCTGGCCGGTTGCCATCAAAAGCAGCAACGAGCCGACCATGATGGCCGTCAGCAGCAGGGTGGCCCACATTCGCCGGCTGCCGCCGCGCAGGTCTTTGCTGAGCAGGATCGCCGCGATCAGGCTGGCGGCGATGGCGAAGGGCATCAGCAGCATCAAATAGAGCGTGTTGCCCAGAAATTTCCAGAAATTCGGCTCGTTGATCAGGCGGATGAAATTATCCAGCCCGATGAAGTGAATTGAATTGTTCTTGTACTGGTTGTGTAGCTTCAAATCCCAGTTACTGAACGCCAGCACCATGCTGAAAACCAGCGGTACCAGCGTGAAAACCAGAAACCCCAGCAGGTTGGGCATTAAAAACGCCACACCCGCCCCCACATTTCTGATTGTCCGCGATCTGCTGCTGCTCATTGCGCCCACCCCTTGAATTGGTAATAGGCCCGGTGAAACGGATCCCGGATCAGCGACAATGGGACTTTTTCGCCCTTGGCACGCAGTGCGTCGATGGTCTGCTGATCCTTGATGAGCTTATCGTACAGCGGCCGCAAATTCGAGTTTTCGACCAGTGTCCGTTCGATGGCCTGATTGACCCTTGCGGTCACCTGTTTGGCGGCCTGTTTTGCGGTGATCCGTCCGGTGAGGAACTCCTGCGTGGCCTCATCAAACTCCCGATTGTAAATCTGCGGCAGCACAAAGGGACTGTAACTTTTGCCGACGGCGATGGTCTCGGCGACTTTGGCGAATGCCTCGTGCAATCCCCACTCGTTGGGATGATCGGGCGGATGCAGATACGCTTCGGTGTTCGTGTAAGCCGGATTGGGTGGCAATGAATCGGCATCCCGAACGATCTGCATGTTGTATTCTTCGGAGGCCAGGAAGGAGAGGAAATAGGTTGCCAGTTCGGGGTGATGCGAACCGATATAAACAGCCGCAGAACGGGTGACGAACTGCGAGTTGGGAAATTCCTGATAAGGCGGATCGGCCGCCCCCATGTCCAGCAGCGGCAACCCCTTTTTCTTTCGCTCGATGTCAAATTGGCGAAGCTGGATCAAAATAAACCGGCCGCTGAAAATCATCGCAAATTCGCCGGAATTGAATTTTTGCGGGCTGGTTCCGCCATAGCCGCCCGCCGCCGACATCGCCGCCAAATCCGCGCTGGAGGGGATGATGTGATCCACCTCCATCCAGTCTCGCCACCGCTCCAACAAACTCGCGACCCGCTGGTCGTCCAGTGTGCAGCGGGTCAATGTCTCATTGAACTCGCCAACACCATAGCTGCGAATCATACTCGACAAGCTGACCCCGTCGGCAAAATAGTACCGCCTTGAGGGCAATCCCTTGTTGGCAGTCTTCACAAACTCCCGGCCGCGTCGTTCAAATTCATCATACGTCCAGTTGCTGGGAGGCAGAGGTTGGTTGTGTTGGCGAAATGTTTCACGGTTGACCAGATACAATCCGGCCGTGGCGTTGTCCGGAAAGGAGAATTGCCGCAACTGGCCATCATGTGTCAGGGCCATCAGATCCGGCTCGGCCGCCTTCCAGGTGTGGCTGGGATCAAACCCCATTCGTTTTGCCACATCGGTGATATCCCTCAGCAGGCCGATTTCGTAATAATATTGTGTCTCGCCGTTGGAATAGAGATCCCAGATGTCGCCCGCCACCCCCGATACTCCCTGAATGATCTTCTTGCTCTGGTCGTTGTTGGCGGTATCCACCCGCAAATCGATGGTGGGATAACCGTGCTTCTTCATCCATTGCTTGAATATATTGATCTGGTCCTGACGGGCGGGGTTGGCATCTGTCACCCAATACAACACGGGAACGGAGCTGCGCGACTCCGGCAGCCACAGCGCCGTCAAAACGCTGGCGCCGGTCAACACCACCAGACAGGCGATAAACAGATACTTCATAAGACCGTCTATTTGAGTCCCATGTCCCGACTATAATCGATCCCGCCACCAACCTTTGGATTCGCTCAAATCAGCCGACATTTATACTCGGATATGGCCTGCATGACAAACCCACCCGTGAAAATCATCGGAGGAAAACGATTGCACGCGGTTAATTTCCATTCTCCGCTCACCGGATCAACGTGGCGCTGCGTTCGGGGCCGATGCTGACCATTTTGATGGGGGCGCCAACCAGTGTTTCCAGCCGTTTGACGTATTGTTGTGCTTCCCTGGGCAATTCCTCAAACCGTCGACAGCCGCTGATGTTGCCATTCCAGCCGGGGAGGGTTTCGTAGATAGGCTCGACTTCCGCCAGCGTGTCCATGTCCGCACGAAACGCCGGAAGACGGTTGCCGCGATATTTGTAGCCGGTGCAGACCTGAAGATGGTCCAAACCCGACAGTACATCCAGCAGCGTCAGGCAAATGGAGGTGATGCCGCACAATTCGACTGAATATCGCACCGCCACGGCATCAAACCAGCCGCATCGGCGCGGCCGGCGGGTGGTGGTTCCATATTCATTGCCGCGCTCGCGGATGTAATTGCCGATGTTGTTGTCCTGTTCCGTGGGGAAAGGACCACCACCCACGCGCGTGGAATAGGCCTTCATGATGCCGATGAAATTCGGGATCGACATCGGCGGCGCGCCCGAACCGGTAAAGACGCCCAGCCCCGAACACGATGAACTGGTGACGTATGGATACGTTCCGTGATCCACATCCAGCAACGCGGCATGCGCCCCTTCATAGACGATGCGCTTGTTCTGTTTGATGTATTCCAGCAGCAGATGGGAGGTGTCATCAACGTAAGGCGCGATCCGTCGACCGTAATCGCGATAGGTCTCAAACATCTCCTTCCAATCCAACGGCGGCATGTCGTACAGGACTTTGAAGACCTTGTTGCGGTCGGTGACGATTTTGGAAAGTCGTTCCCTGAGCTTTTCCTCATGCAAAAGGTCTGCCACGCGGATGGCGGTGGTGCGGTGCATCTTGTCGGCATAGGCCGGGCCAATGCCGCGGCGGGTGGTGCCGATGGCCGACCCTTCGGCGGCCGACTCCCGGCCGGCGTCTTCCGCCTTGTGATAGGGCATCACCAGGTGCGTCTTATAGCTGATGCGAAGATTTTGCGGCGAGATGGCCACACCCCGGCCGGTAAACTCATCGATTTCACGAAAAAGCACTTCCGGATCAAGCACCACCCCATTGGCGATCAGGTTCATCACCCCCGGCCGAAAGACCCCTACCGGCAGCAGATGGGTGGCATATTTTTCGCCGCCGATCTTGACTGAATGCCCCGCGTTGGCCCCGCCGCAATAGCGAACCACCACGTCCGCATGCTCGGTCAGAAAATCGACGATTTTCCCCTTGCCTTCATCGCCCCATTGCAGACCCGTAACGCAGATATTGCCTTCAAACAAGCCAGTCATGGATATCATCGGGGGTAAAAGCAGGCGGCTTAGGCGCCGCCCAGACCCTCGGCGCCGCACAACGCCGATGGGCACAGTAAATAGGCCCACAGTGGGTGTCAAGCGAAAGCCGGACATTTCAATAACAAGAACGGAGTGGTATGCTTTTTGTCCATGCACGCATCGAATGCCGTCGCGGACAGGGGTGTTCCAAACTGGGCAAAAAACGGGAAAATCGCCTATTGCCGCTGGGATGGTGGACCATTGGAGGTGGCCAAGGCGCATCTTTCGGCATGGGATTATTTTACATCGCCGGGCGCGGTGACGGGGATGATGGGGACGTACACGGATCAGGGGTTGGAACTGCTCAAAAAAGGGGGCTTTAACTGGGTCTGGCTGACTTGGAGCGCGGGGTTTTCCTATCAGCAGGAGGAGGTGCAGCAGTCGATCTTGAGACCTTTCGTCAAAAGGTGTAATGAGGTGGGTATCCACTGCACGGCCTATTTATCAATGTGCAATGTGTTCGTTCAGGACATGGAGGCCCATCAACCTGATTTGCTGGAGAGTTTGCAGCGAAATGCGACCGGCGGGGTGGTTCCATATGCCGCCGCCCGGTATCTGGAAAAGCCGTTACGGTTGATGGGGTGCTTGAATCATCCCAAATGGAAGGCTCATCTCCGGAATCGACTCAAATCGGCCATCGACGCGGGGTTTGTCGGGGCGTTTTACGACAATTTGAGTACCGCCTGCCATTGTTCACGTTGTCAGGCTGATTTTGAGTCATTTGCCCACGCACGAACCGGCCGGGCGATGAAAATGCCGATCATGACAGTGAAGCTGAGTGAGAGGTTTGAGGAGACCGCTCCGGATGTGGATCGGTCGGTCGAACTGGAGCAGCAACAGTTGCTACATGCGTATTGGTCGCATCTGCTGTGGCGCACGGCCGTGGAGATGAACGACTATGCCGAGTCGATCCGGCCGGATTTCATGGTCTATTGTAACTGGCACGTTTATCACCACACCTTTGGCCCGGCACAACTCAAGGCGCTCAGCACGGAAGATGGTCAAAAGGCATCCTATGTCGGTCCTGGATGGAATTTCCCCACATCGCCGGGGTTTGAAGTGGGTGGATATGTCAGTAATGCGGGGTTGCTCAGGCGATTGTGGGCCGTGAGCGAAGGTTGGCGGCCTGTGCGGGTGCAAAATCATCAGACACTGGGACCGGCCATGGAGGCGAGCGATTTTGTGCCCTATTCGGGATCGGAATGGCAACGGATGATCGCCGAGTGCTGGACTTTTCGTGCGGCACAGGAAGTTTTCGTCGAGGGGAATTTCATGACCGAATTGTTCGCCGGCGTTCCCCGTGCCCATGAGGCGTGGGAGAGCATCGGTCGATACAACCACTTTCAACGGGAACATGCGGATTTGTGGGAATCGGCCCGGACTCTCGAGGCCGCCTTCGCGGTCTGGGGGCGTGACAATCACCCCGAAGCGGATGGAGATTGGCAGCGGGTCAAATTCGCAACGGCACTGTCGTTGGCCGGGTTGCAATTTGATGTGATGTTGAATCGGCTGGCCAACGCGGAGGTGTTGTCGCGTTACCCACTGATTTGGGTACCAAGTGTCGAGGTGATGGAAGATTCGGAACTGGAGCTTTTGGAGGGTTATCTGCGGCAAGGGGGACGGGTGCTGGCCACCGGAACCTTTGCCGACTGGCATCAGATCGGAAGACGAAGACGAGCTGATGAAAAACAACAGTGGATGGATCGGTTTTCAGCAGCCGGTGGGAAACGGTGGATGGCCCACTTTGAATTGAATGACAGGGATATCTGTCTGGGTAAAACCGAGATACCCGACTTCATTCTGCGCATGAAGAAAGAATATTTCATCGAAGTGGAGAGTTCGGATGACCCGGTGGTCTGGACGGCATGGCGATGCGATGACGGCCGGCGGGTGGTCTTTTTGTTGAATCCGGATCAACGAGCGGCCAGGAAAAATGTGCGCATCCGAATCAAAAAGCCTGTCGGCGCATCGAAGTGGCACACACCCGATCAAGGCGCTCAAGCCGCCGAAGTTCGCCACAATGGGGATGGGATGGAATGTCAGTTGAACCGACTGGAGATTTTTGGATTTTTGGACATCGCGACGGCATCATCCGCCAAATCAGGGAGTTGAATCAAAATGAAAAAAGCAAAAAAACCGATACGATTGGGCGTCGCCTATGCGTTTCAGATCGCCAAATATGGGTATCCACCCTCGTTTGAGGATTTGGATCAGGGGCTGAGGGATTTGTCGCGGCTGGGGTTTCGGTATACGGAACTCGAAGGATTGGGCAAAGGTTGGAACCGCCATTTTGCGCGCCATCGCAAGCGATATTGTTCGATGTTGAGTGATCTGGGGATTCACATTTACAACTACTGCATTGTCGATCCGTCGTTGGTCAGCCTCGATAAGGCGAAGCGGAAAAAGGCGTATGAATTATATGATGAGGGATGCGAAAACGCGGCCGCTTTCGGAGCCGAATCAATTCACCTGGCCAGTTACGCGCCGCCGCTGAAATTTTCACGTCGGCCCTACAAACTGGGTGAGGAGTACAATTTCAATCTGGACTATCGGCCAATGCTACCGGCTGGTTTTGACTGGAAGGCATGCTGGGGCGCGGTGGTGGATAGCTGCCGAAGGGCCTGTGAAACCGCCGCCAAATACAAGCTTAACGTATTGATGGAACCCCGTGTGGGTGAGGTGATCTGCAACAGCGAGTCGATGCTGATGTTGTTGAAGGAGGTCGATCATCCGCGGCTGAAGGCGAACTTTGATTTTGCCCATTTTGTGGCGCAGAAGGAAATCCTACCCCTGTCATGGGCGAAACTGGAAAAGCACGTCGGCGGCATTCACATTGCGGATAACAATTCCAAAGATGTGGAGCATCGGCAGATCGGACAGGGGATCATTGATTTCGAGACAATTCTTCAACTGATTGCCCAGAGTAATTACGTAGGTTATATGGGACTGGATTTCTTTGTTTCCAAACGGAATGTGGACCGGGCATTTGTTGAAGGACGCAGATTGTTCACCGATCGCGTACGCGAGTCAGGGTTGGGCAAACGTTTTGAAGTCTGATCCTTGTGTCGGATCATTCCCAGATGCCCGGAATTGTTTTATGACATTCCGGGCAGACGCCTCCCGGTTCGAGCCGGTTTTCCAGAACCGTAAACCCGAACCGGCGGACCAAAGTGGTGCCGCAATGGTGACAATGGGTATTTTCACCTTCGCCCACCTGGCCGGGGAGATTGCCGGGATAGAGATATTTCAACCCCGCCTGTCGGCCATATTCGATGACTTTCAATAAATCCTCCACGCTCGTTCGCCGATACCCTTCGCTCATCTTGTAATCGGGATGAAACGCCGTCACATGCCAGGGCATCAGCGGGTCCACGGAGGAGAGAAAATCCGCCATGCGCCGCAAATCATCGGCATCATCGCTGAATCCCGGAACCACCAGTGTCACGATCTCCACCCAGAAGTCGCGCTGCTTCAACAGACGGATGGTGTTCGTCACATTCTCCAGCACGCCGCCGAGCTGGCGGTAATTGCGGTCGCTGAAGGTCTTCAGGTCCACCTTGTATGCCTGCACATGCGGCCGTAGATAATCCACCGCCTGCGGTGTGGCGTTGCCGTTGGAAATGTACGCGCAACGTAACCCACGTTGGCGCGCCTCGGTGAATACCTCCACCGCCCATTCGCTGGTGATCAGCGGCTCGTTGTAACTGGATGCCAGAACGGGCGCATCGTACTCAATCGCCAATTCCGCCAGCCGACGGGCCGTAGTGGATTGTGCCGGCGCGACGGCGTGTGGGTCTCGCAACATCTGGCTGGTCACCCAGTTCTGGCAATATCCGCAGTGATAGTCGCAACCCAGCATCCCAAACGTCAGCGCATCGCGGCCGGGTAACAGATGGAAAAACGGCTTTTTCTCGATCGGATCACACGCCAAGGCCCCGACATATCCCCACGGCACACGCAATGTTCCCCCATCATTAAACCGTACCCGACAGACCCCATCCCGCCCCGGCTTGACCACGCACCGATGCCCGCAGGCGAAACACTGGATGTCGCCATTGTCCTTGTGTTCGATCAACGCCTCGGCCGCCGGCGCGGTCCTATCGCGTAACGCCTCTTTCAGGCCCTGCATCCGCTCTTTGGATTGAAGTTGCTCCAAAATCATGATGCTGACTCACCTCTGATTATACCCTTTTTATGGCTTCAGATTTCACCTAGGCGCAATTTTCGGGGGGCTATAAATTGGATGAATCAACCTTAACCAAGGAGTCATTTATGCCCATTATTCGTGACGAAACCAAACGCAGGGAAATCATCGCCCTGTTGACCAGAGCCTATTGGATGGAGATCGAAACCACGATGAGTTACATCGCCAATTCGGTCAATCTGGATGGGGTTCGGGCCGAGGAGATTAAAAATTCCCTCTCGGCCGACATCGCTGACGAGATCGGCCACGCACAGCTTTTCGCCAAGCGGATCAAGGAGATTTACGGAACCGTCCCCGGCAGCTACGAATTCAAACCGGAACAAAAGTCGCTGCAACCACTTAAAGACTGCACTGATGTCGCCTATGTCATCAAAGGGGTCATCGAAGCCGAACAGGGGGCGATCAATCATTACACCAATATCATAAAGTCTTGTGAAAGCGTGGATTACGTCACACAGGACATGGTCATCCAGATTCTCAAGGATGAGGAACGCCACCTGCGGCTGTTTGAGGGCTTCCTCAAGGAGTACGAAAAACAATAGCCCATCGGCAAGCTGGACAATTTTCATTGTTTGTCCAACGACGGATGGTAAAATGCCATCCGGCCGTTCGGTAAATTTCATTTTTTGACAAACGATGTTGATTTGCTGGGGTCAGATGACCAGTTGCGCGTGTCGCCGTGTGGCGGCGTGGCACTGTAGGAATTGGAAGGAGCGTCAGGATGAAGGTCAAGACAATTGGCGTTGGCGTGATGAGTGTTGCCTTGGGGATTTTTCTGCTGATGGGCATCGGCGGGTGTAAATCCGAGCGGGAGTCGGCCGCGAGCAACTTTATCTCACTTATTGATGAGATCGCCGACCGACTCAGCCAGATCAAGAGCAACACCGACCTGGTCGATGCCAAAGGCGACCTTGAAAAACTGGGGGCGCGCATGAAAGACCAGATGAAGGTGATGGAAAAGCTCGGCACACCCACCGGCGATGAGAAAAAGGCGCTGGAGGCCGAATACAAGTCCAAAATGGAAAAGGCGACCGACCGCCTTCAGGATGAACTCAAACGCCTGGCCAAGGATGTCAGCGATTCCGCCCCCATGGAAGTCATGGCGATGTTGAACATCAATCCGATGGAGATGCGCGGGATGGATATGGAATAATCCATTTCCAATCGACATCTTAATCACGCAATCCGGATGCGAGCTTTTTAATGGAAAGCCCGCATCCTTTCTTTTATGGCCAAATGGCAAAAAAAATCGGCAAAATTTTTTAGAACATATACTTGACACATATTTGAATAGCAGTTACATTAGTACAAGTCATGGATAAATCCGCATTATCCGTATCGTTGCCGGAGCTGGATCGGGAATCGGGGGTTCCGATTTACCAGCAGATCGAGCGTCATTTTGTGGATCAGATTCGTCGAAAGCGGATTCCATCGCATACGCCGGTGTTGGGGGCGGTCGATCTGGCCGAGCAGTTGGGGATTAGCCATTTAACGGTCCGTCAAAGCTATAAACGGTTGGTGGAACAGGGTTTACTGTATTCGATCCGGGGCAAGGGGACTTTTGTGGCCGAACGGCGGGCACGCAAGGTGCTGGGGGTGGCGGTGTCGGCGGAATTTATCCGGTCCAGCCGCAGTTCCGGGGTGTATGCGGCCGTCGCTCAAACCTTACACCGCCTAGCCACGGAACATGGATATGCCTTGAAGATGATCGTCTGCACGACGCCTTATGTCAGGCAGGTGCATGGCGAGCTGGACGACATGGATCGGGCCGCATTGGAAGAGGCCCACATGTACGGCCTGTTTGTCAGCGGCATGGCGTTGCCCGATTCAATTGTGGAAGAACTGGCCGAGCGCGGGGTGCGGATGGTGTCGCTGCCATCCGATGATACGCGGGCGATTGACAACAAGGTGGTGGTGGATCGATCCAGCATGTTGTCGCTGCCGGTGCAATATGCGCATTCAAGGGGCGTGGCGCGGCCGGGGGTGATCTATCTGGACCTGGAAGACCGCCCGGACCGCAAAAAACGAATCTTGTCGGTCTTCGCGGAATATGGATATGACCTGAACCCCGCGCATGTGGTGGGGGTATCGCGTGCATCGGCATTTGGCGGCCAACTGGCGGCCGACCATCTGATCCGCGGCTATCGGAAGATGGACGCCCTGATCTGTTACGACGATTTGCTGGCGCAGGGTGTGTGCGCCGCGTGCATCAAACACGATGTGAACGTCCCCGATGACCTGCTGCTGATCGCCCACGCCAACAAGGAGATCACACCACCCTATCTGGTTCCGGTGGCAAGGGTCAGCGTGGACATCATGCGCATGGCGCGGCTGGCGTTTGAGAAAATGATCTGTCTGATCGAGCGAAAGGAAAGCTCGCATATACCGTCGGCGGTCGAGCCGACCTTGATCCCGGAACGCGCTCCAGCCTATGTGGGCGAAGAGATCGCGTTGAATCTGGTGTGACATCGCATTACTTGGACTGGAGGTGCATGAACCAAAGCTGAATTGATGTTGCATGGTGGCGTTATTGTCATGGGGGTTATATATGTACTGCTATCACATTTTCTGGAGGACTTTATCATGAAGCGGATTACTACTTTGGCGGTCACGTTGCTGGCAAGTCAGTCATTGATGGCTGCGAACATCACGTATTTGAACCACTTTGACACAGCGGGGAATTTTGACGCTGATTACGGGGCGGCGCCGGCGGCGGTTATTACGGGAACGCCGGTGACCGGGCCGGGATTCACGGGATTTGGAGGCGGCAGTCAGGGGATGACGTTGGATTATCTGACGGATTACGTCAATTATGCCGCCGTGGGAAATGTTACGCCGACGGACGGCATCTCGCTTGGGTTTTGGGTGAGCCAGAATTGGAACGCCGCGGATCATGCGGGTGGATATCAATATTACCACTATGCCGGGATTCAGCGAGAGGATTTCCCGTCGGGTACCGATGGCCTCAACGCCGCCTATTCCGGTGGAAGCGCGTATCTGGCTGAAGTGAACGGCGATGCGCCGGGTTCCACACCCAATTTTTATCGAGCGACAGGTGGTGGTTGGTTTTATCTGACGGCCAACCGATGGCTGTATTACAACGTGGATTACAAGGCCCCGCAGGTGGGTGTGCCTGACAGCGGACATTATCGTATCCGTGTTTACGATGCCAATGGCAACATATTAAACGAACACGGCGCAGTGACGGGAATTATCCTGCTCGATCCGGGCCAACAGGATTCGTTTGATGTGCTATCAAACATGGAAATCAATGTCGGCGCGGGGACGTATGGAATCGCTGGAGACCCCCGGCAAATGACGATTGATGAACTGGCGGTCTGGGATTCATCACTGAGCGAAAGCGAGGTGGATTCGATTGTGGCCGGCATGGTGGCCGGCAATCCGCTGTCAGTGCCGGAACCCGCATCGGCAGCGGTGCTGTTGACCGTCGGGGCGGCGTGCCTGGTTCGACGTCGTCGTTCTCATTCGTGAGCAAGAATGTAAACGGATGATCGCCTCGTCGACGTGACGAGGCGATCATTCTGTCTCTACCCTTCAGGAGCATCAGATGACACACAGAATGAATCAATGGTATCGTCGTTCCGGAAGATGGACGGGTTTCACCCTGGTTGAACTCCTTGTGGTGATCGGCATTATAGCGCTACTTATCAGTATACTGCTGCCTTCTCTCAACAAAGCACGCGAGGCGGCCAAGCAGACCGCCTGTTTGAGCAATCTGCGGCAGATCGGCATCGCGATGGTGATGTACACCAATGATTTCAAGGGCAAATACCCGGAGGCCTCGTCACCAACTTATGATCCATGGCAGGCGAGTTGGAACCTGCAACTGGTGAGGGCGAAGTGCCTCAGTGGCGACCTGACGGCCTATTCATCCCCCATCATGGTCTGTCCATCGGATGATATCACCCGAGCTTGGGGACATCCCAGCACCTATTGGGCCAACGTGGGGCATTGGTCGTACTTGTGCGGCTGGATTAACTGGGGAGACGGTTCCAGCCCGAGCAAGTCCATTACCATTTCCAAGGTCAAACGGCCGGCGGAGTTCATCCTGGTCTTTGAGCGGGCGGATGTCAGTGCCATATTCGGCTATCAGGGGTATCAGCAATGGTATGCCGGCATGGAGCTTTCGCCGCACCGATTTGTCAATAAGGACCCGTTGGGGAGCAACATTTTGTTCGCCGATGGTCATGCGAACTGGGAGAACGGCACGGATTTGTACGTCAACAAACTGGGAATGTGGTCGCGCAGCGGTGTCTGGGAAGACCTCAGCGGCCAGTGGGCATCGTACTGAAGAATGGTGTTTTCTTGACGGCTAAGTCGCACCTTACAGGGACAATATGCGCCAAATCTGTATGTTGAATTTGATCGGTTTTGTCGCTCTGGTAATCGGATGTGCATCATCTGTGCGGGCGGTGGAGGGGACCATCGGCCTGGTGGTCGATGGGAAGTCATCCGCCGTGATTGTGACGCCGGAACAGATGCCGAATGATGTCAAACTGGCCGTGGATGAGTTGTTGGCGGACATCGCCAAAAGCACCGGGGCGATGCTGGCAGTGGAACAGACTTCATCGCCGGGTCGGCTTGAGATTCACATCGGGCAGACGCCCTACGTCAAGTCGTTGAAGTTGTCATTGGATGATCTGGGGGTGGATGGGTTCCGCATCCTCTTTCCAGCCGCCGATCGGATTATCCTGGTGGGCGGGTCGCCAACCGGCACCGAATTTGCCGTGTATGACTTTCTGGAACGATACGTCGGCGTGAGGTGGCTGTTTCCTGGCGACATCGGAACATATATTCCCAAGGTTGATCAGATCATGTTGCCGGTTCAGGAGATCACCAGTCGGCCGGCGTATATCAGCCGGGTGATCAGCACCTATCACGCCGAGCGGTGGTTGCATCAGCAGCGGCAGCACTGGACGATCCAGCAGCATCACAACCTCAACAAGCTCTTCGCGCCCGACAAATATTACGACCAGCACCCGGAATTTTACCCTCTGATCGATGGCAAACGGCAAAAGCCCGATTCCGAAGGGTATGTCTGGCAGCCGATGCTCGATGCGCCGGGGATCGTGGATGCGGCCGTCAAGTCCATTGACCACTATTTTGATGAAAACCCATCCATCACCTCCTTTTCGCTGGGGGTGAACGACAACAACAATTTCAATCATCCTGCCACTTATAAAAACTCCGTCGGGCAGAGCGATTATTCGGACTATTACTTCAATTTCACCAATCAGGTCATCGAAGGGGTGCTAAAAACCCATCCGGACAAATGGTTTGGGTGTCTGGCCTATATGGGTGTGACCGATCCGCCTCGCGACATAAAGGTCAATGGAAGGATGGTTCCGTACATCTGCATTGACCGCCAGGGTTGGGCCAGCGATGAAGGCCGAACAAAGGATATGCAACGCACCCGCAACTGGCACGCGGCCGCCCCGGTGATCGGTTGGTACGACTACATCTACGGCGGGGACAATTACCGCATTCCTCGCATCTATCCGCACCTGATGGGCCAGTACATCAAATTCGGATCTGAAAACGGAGTGAAGGCGATGTATGCGGAGTTGTATGCGTCGGCGGAATGGATCGAAGGGCCCAAGCTGTACCTCTTCATGAAACTGCTCTGGGATCCAACCACGGATTTGGATCAAACCCTGTCGGAATGGTATCGCCTCGCGGTGGGCCAGAAGGCGGCCGGGCCTTTGGCCAAATATTACCAGCTCTGGGAAGACTACTGGATGAAGCGGGTCCCCAGGACGGATTGGTTCAACCAGTATGTCGGCCAGGTGTACATGGATTTTGACCAGTTGGGGTATCTGGATGAGTTGAATTTACAAGACCTCGAACAGGCCCGGCAACTGATGGATCAGGTGGTGGCGTTGGCGGATACACCTGACCACAAGGCGCGGGCGGCATTTTTCGACAAGGGATTGCGCCGGGTGGAGGATGAGGTGGGTTATCTGCTTCGGCTGCGGGGCAAGATGATCGCCGTGAAGGACCACGACCCGCTGCTTCTGGAGGACTCCTTCAAGACGACATCAACACAATTGGATGAGAAGATTCCACAACCGTGGGGCGGCTGGCAAAACAGTCCGGGAACTGGGCGGTTTTTCTGGGATCATCAACATGGGCATGGGGATTCACAATGCCTTGCGTTTGATGCCAAAGGGGCGGGAGTCGGCGCGGTGATTTACCGTGATTTCAAGCTCGATCAGCCGGCGGAGATGTACCACATGGGGACACAGGTGCGGGTCGATGGGGTGAATCCTGATGCGTACATCGGCATTGAGATTCGCTGGAGCCGGCCGGATGGCCAGTACATTCCACGACGATTCACGGCCAACCGGTTTTATTCGGCGAAACTCTACAAGGATGGGCAATGGACAAAGCTGGATGTGTACGCCAAGCCTCCGCCGGGGCAGGGGCCGCTGTCGATGAGCGTGCGGTTGTCGGTGGTCAATTCGACGCATGGAATCATCCGGATGGATGATGTGGTGGTGGGTGGGGCCAACTCAGTTGGACAACAGTGAGATGGCATTTGGTTGGAGGAGGTGGATAATGAAATGGAAATATTTAATGCTTGCGGGTGGTTTTCTCGTGGTTAGTTCGTTGGCTCATGGGGCGGATTTGACCTTTTTAGCTCATTTCGACACACCCGGAAATTATGCGGCAGACTTTGGCTTGGCAATAACGCCGACTATTACCGGATCGCCTTTCTCATCGGCGGGATTGCCGGCGTTTGGGAGCAATTTCGCGATTCAATTAAATCGATTGGGAGATTATTTAACGTATCCTGGCATCGGAAATGTGCGGCCCACTGATGGCTTATCAATCGGGTTCTGGATGAAACAGAGTTATGATACGAGCTTGAATGGTCCAATTACCTATTCATTTGGTGGCGTGGAACGGGTGGATTTTCCGCCAGGCGCCGACAGCCTGACGGCGACCTATGGTGAGGCCAGCGGGTATTTCTCGGCTGCTAGGGGAGCTGATCCGGAATCAAGCCATTTCTACACGGCCAACGCGGCCGGATGGCAACACATGACTCCCGATCAATGGCTGTATTACAACGTGGACGTCAAAGCGCCCTCATCCGGGTCCGATGGACATTATCGACTGCGGGTTTACAACGATAGCGGAAACCTTTTGGCGGGCGTGGGGGGAAGCGTGACGGGATCAATGGCGCTGCCGCTGGGTCAGGGAACATCATTCAACATCCACGACACAACCCGAGTGCTGCTGGGAGGTGGGCTGGCATATGCAAACCAGTCGTTGGTGCAGGACAGCTTTGTTACCCTTGATGAATTTGCAATCTGGAACGGATCCCTAAGCGACGGCGAGGTGGATTCGATCGTCGCCAACATGGTGGCGGGGAACGAACTGGTGGCTCCGACCGTATTGACGCCGCCACCTTTTGTACGGCCGTCGAATTATGGGCAACAATGGATACGCAACAACCCATTTAACCTGTATGCCTGGGCCGGCGGGGATGTATACGATCCGTATATACAGCAGCTTCATATGACCGGTGTTGAGGCGCGACATAGCTATCAGGCCGCAAACGCGAAGCGGGAGGGGATAATCTGGAACGCCTATATTGAGGATTTTTACAACGGGCCTGTGCTGACGGATGAATTGAAACAGAAAATCAGCAACTATGTGATCCAGGGTGGTTCGGATGGGGCGATCAATCTGGTCGATGAACCGGCGATTGAGTCGATGGACAATCTGGGATTGGTTGCCGATTGGATTCGCCAGACCTACCCCAAAATGATGATTTCCGCCACTGCCGGCTGGGGATTGACCAACCAATACATCGACAAAATGATGACGACCGTGCGTCCCGATGTGTTGATGTACGATGTATATCCGATCCTGAACAACCAGCCAATGGATCGGAACATTCACTTTGACTATCTGACCTGGATGCGGGACAAGGGCAAACAATACAATGTGCCAATCTATGCCTGGCTGCAATCGTTTGAAGACAGCGAGCGTCGGCTGCCCAGTGAATCGGAATTGCGCATGGAGGCGTTCAGTTTTCTGGCGGCCGGTTTTAAGGGGCTGGGATACTATCGTTACAATGGCGCATCCGCCAATACGATCAACAAAGGCCTGATCGATTTGAACGGGCAACCAACCGCGATATTCGATACCGCGTCAAATATGAATCTGGAGATACAGACCCTGGGTAACGTTCTGCGATTTCTGGACAGCACCGATATTCGGTATGTGCCGGGGAGCGTATTCAACGCTCCCAGCGGCTTGGCAACATGGACTATCGGCGCCGGCGGCGACGAACATCTGATCGGCGCGCAGGTTGATCTGAGCGATCCCGGCAGCATAGGTCTGGGGAAAGATGGGATGCTGGGATTTTTCACCGATGACCAGCAACGTCAATACTTCATGTTGGTGAATTTATTTCAAGGTCAAAACCTATCGGCCGATGATTCGAGCATCAGCTTTACACTCCAGTTCGACCCCTCGATCAATCAGATTTGGCGGCTGGACCGCGCTACCGGGGAGGTTCAGATGATCTCACTTGTTGGCCACCAACTGAATTGGACATTACCCGGTGGGACGGGAGACCTGTTTTCCTATCAAGCCATCTTCGTTCCCGAACCTTCTCTGATTGGATTGATCTCTTTATCGTTGTTTATTTTTCGCCGGAGACCAAATGACCATCACCCTTGATTGTCCCCTGTCCACACTACGCCGATCCGACCGATATCTTTCTTTCCCCGCCCTGGTGACGCTCAATAATGGTGATTTGCTGCTCGCCTTTCGCAGCGGGCGGAATTGTTACCGTGATTTCCCCGAAGCGCTGAATCTGGGGTATCAACACCCGCACACCGACCCCCGTTCCCAACCCTGGCTGGCGCGTTCGGTTGATGGTGGCAAATCATGGAATATCGAACCCCCACCCCGTTCATTTGAGCTGCTGGAACAGGATCACGCGCAGGGCATCGCCTATCAGGATGTGGGGTTTACCAAGTTGCCCGATGGGCGGGTGATGTTGTCGGTCTTTCGTTGGAAGTACACCAACGAGACGCCGCCGGCCGACATTTCGTTTGCGCCGCGGGAGGAAAACCTCGCCGAACATGCCGCTCCGCGCGGCGAAATCACCTACGACTATCGCCGTTACCAGCCGTTTCGATATGCCTATTGCATCACGCCGGTCTATTCGATCTGCGATCCGGACGGCCGGAATTGGACACCCTTCAAGCCGATTGAGGTCGTCGATGAATCCACCGGCAAAACCTGGTGCCTGGCCACCCGCAACGGAGGTGTGATGCTGGATGGCCGCAACGTTGGCTGGCCATTTTACGGCGGATTTGATCCCGCCACGCCAAGATTCAACGGATGTCAGCTGTTCAAATATGACATTCAAACCGACCATTGGAGCTACGAAACCCAATTGGCTGCCGGCACGGCCGACGCCTTCATGGAAGAACCGCTTCTGCACCGCCACCCCGATGGCCGGCTGATCGGTTTTTATCGCACCTCGTCGCCCGGATATATGTTCTCCAATACCAGCAACGACAATGGCCAAACTTGGACCCCCGCCCGCCAAACCCACGTCTGGGGCCATCCATTTGCGGCATTGAATATCGGCAAGGACATCCTGTTGGCCTACGGATATCGCCGCGATCCAATGGGGATTCGCGCATCGCTGTTAAAAAATGGCGATCCCCATGCCTTTGACCCAAATCGCGAAATTATCCTCCGTTCGGATGGCCGTGACGACGACATCGGCTATCCCACTCTCTGCACCAGATCGGATGGAACCATCATCCTGGCCTATTACTATCGCTCCACCTCGGATACCGCCCCGGAACGGTACATCGCGATACAGGAGGTCCGCCTGGCATAATACAGTTGCAGGCATGGTTGCGCACTGGCGGGGATTTCGGCTATAATGCAATCGTCGGCCGGTGGTCGGCGGGTGCGGGGGCATTATGGAGAGGTCTCATGGCCAATCGTTCGCGTTCGTTTATTGAATCGCTCGAATCCCGCGTCTTGTTGTCGCGGGCGGATCTGATTCTGGGGGATCGACTCCAGTTACAAAGTGCCCGCGACCAGCTCACTGCCGACACTCAAACCCGCGCGGCCACCCTGCAACAGGACCGAATCAACATCGTCAACGCATGGCATAATATGCCCACCGCCCGCCTGGCGGCCATCAATGCCTTCAACAGCCACGTTTCGGCCCGCAACACCCAACTGGGCAATGATCAACAGGCGATTCTTAACGCCCGCACCAGCGGCCTGGCCAAGGTCAACATCGCCATCGAGGCCGTTCGCGCCGCCGCCGGCAATCCGGCCGCACTGGCGACCGCCCAGCAGCAACTGGCTCTGGAACGGGCGACAATGACCGCGCAGTTGCGCTCCCTGTCCGCCACCTATCGCTCCCACGCGGCATCATGGAGATCCACGCTGGCGTCGGACCAACACACGATGGCCCTGTTCACCCGCGGCGGGTCGGCCGTCATCAACGCCAATGAACAATATAAATCAGATTGGTCCCGTTTCCGCGAGATTCTCCGTGTGGACCGCCGAAACGTCTCCATCGCCTTCGCCCGCCTCCAGTTCCATCTGGGCAACGGATAAAGAGGGATATTTTCTTCAGATGGTCATTTCCCGGATTTGGGTGGCCGGATCATTTTTACTCAGATATCGCTGAAGGTTTCTCGGATCGAAAATCAGCCGATTCCGTCCGGTGCGCACCATCTGCCGCTGGCGGAACTGCGTAAGTGCCAGGCTGATCGTCTCGCGGGCGACGCCCACCGCCTGTGCAAGTTGCTGGTGGGTGATGTGTAGTTCCACGCCATCCGTGCAAGCCGTCGCGGCGGCGGTGTCGCTGAATCGAATCAATGTCTTGAGCAGCCGTTCGTTGCAATCATCGAACACCAGCCGGCCGGCGTCATCGCGGGCGATTTGAACCTTGCGCGCAAGTTGGCGAACCAGAACAGCGGCCGCATGTGGGTGTCGGTGAAGTCCTTCCATGAGTTTGTCGGTCGACACAATGGTAATTTTGGCCTCCGAGACAACCACGGCGCGGCAAACATGAGTGGCCGAGCCGGCCAGTGCCTCCGTACCGCACCATTGGCCGGGACCATAAATCTCCACCAGCCGGTCAGCGCCCCGTGGTCCGACCTGATACAGCCGAACCTGCCCCTCGTGGACAAAATAAAGATTCCGGGCCGGTGCCCCGGCCTCGTGCAATACCATCAACGGGCGAAAGGACTGGGTTCGGGCTTCCAGCGATTCATCATTGAACAGGCTTTCAAACACTGCCAAGGCCGAATCATCAATGGCGGGAACAAACATTTCAGACTTCTCCTGAAACATAAATAGGGAATCTTCCCCAGCGTTATGTACGAATCAGAGCGTCTCAGGTTCGTTATGGAATTTCAGAGGCAAAGCGATACAGCAAGCTCATCTGAGGATGTGAATCGCACGGGGGGTCAAAAAGACCAGGTGCATCGCTTCCATCGGCCGGTCGATGATGGCCGAAAGGGCCTGTCGATAAAGTTTCATCTGCCCTTCATATAGGGCGGCTCGTGCGGGAACCTGATCGCGTGTCACGCGGTCGGTTTTATAATCGACAATACTCAGCGATGTCTGACTGATAACAACCAAATCCATCCGCCCGCGCACCATGACCTGATCGAGGGGATCGGCCGATGGTGGAGCGTCGAATTGTGCGGAGGGACAAGTGAGATAAAACGGCAATTCCCGTCTTAAATCCACACCAGGTTGACGCAAGGTGGCGGCAAGATCGGTGGAGATGAACCATTCAATGGCCGCCCGATCCACCAATGCCGCTTGGGTGAGCGATATCAACTTTCGGTCGAGCATGGACTGAATTTGGCGATTCAGATCGTCGCCGATGCAGGGACGCGTCCAATCGATGTATTGCAGGACCAAATGGGTGGCGTTTCCCCGTTCGGTGGCGGTGGGGGGTGAATCGGGAGCGGTAAAACGGGGTGCATCCAATTTGTGGCTGGCGGAATAAAAAGAATTGGTGCCGGCGAGTTGGGATGATGTGACGGCGTGTTTGGTCCAACCGGTGACAGATTGTGTGGCTGGCAGCCGGGTGAAGGGTTGATGGGGATAAGCACGGGTCAGCCGGTCGATCACCCGCTGGGCTTCCGCCGACGACGGCGGCGGGGGATCAAGTGGTTTGAGATCGGCCAATTTGAGGTTGGATTCATCAGAATCTGGCACATCCGGCGGATCCTCGGCGGCATCAAGGTCCGTGGGAGCGTGCTGAATCAACTCCAGATGCGGCTTTCCGATGGCACAGGCGGCCGGTCCAATCCAGTCGAGCATGGACCTTGCACTCAGCAACTCGGCGGCGGAGGGCAAATCGGTTCGGTCGGCCCACAGTGCCTGCCAACCCTGAACCGTTTTCTGTTTGACGGTCCCCACGAGAATCAGATGTTCCTTGGCGCGGGTCATGGCGACATACAGCAGCCTCATCTGTTCTGCGAGCATCTGCCGATGGATCGATTGTTTAATCAGAAGCTCCGCCAGCGAGGGATAACGGATCGCCCGATCCGGGTCGGGGACGCTCAAACCCATACCGGCCGAACGGTCGGCGAGAATCGGCCCTTTCTGGTCTTCGGTATTAAACGCCTTGCTCAAATCGGGCACGATGACAACCGGAAATTCCAATCCTTTGGATTTGTGGATGGTCATGATCCGCACCGCATCATCCGCCGCCGACCAGATGGATGGCTGGGCGGGGTCATCCTCGCCGGCCAGTTGATCCATGAATCGCAGGAATCGATAAAGTCCCTGCCGCTGAAACCGGCCGAATTGACGGGCGCGTTCATGCAACGCGATCAGATTGGCCACGCGCTGCTGACCGTTGGGCATGCCCGAACAAAATGCGAGATAACCGCTGGTTTCGTAAATCGTCCACAACAACTCGGCCAGCGGCCGGGTGCGGGCCAGCTCCCGCCATTGCCGAACTTGACCAAGAATATCGCGCAACGACGCGGCCAGTTCATCTTTTTGCTCATCGGCGTATTTCAGGACCGCTTCATGGAAAAATGGATGGTCATCGGCCGGATAGGCGATGCGAATGCGCGCCAGCGATGCTTCACAATCGGGCAAATTGGCCAGCGGACTGCGCAACAGGGCGGCCATCGGCAAATCCTGCCGTAGATTGTCCAGCAATTTCAGCAGCGACAATATGTCGCGGATTTCGGTGGTGGCAAAAAACCCCGAACCCCCATCGGCGTGAACCGGAATGCCATGTTGTCGCAATATCCGGGCATAATGTTCCGCCTTGTGGCTAACCGCCTGAAGCAGGATCACGATGTCGCGATATTGGATCGGGCGATGGATCCATTGGCCGTTGGAATCCTTTTCGGCGATCTGCCGGCGCGGGTGGCCGTCGAGTCCCATCATTTGACGGATTCGGCCGGCCAGCAGGGTGGCCTCAACATCGCTGCGGTTAAATGGTTCGGCATCTTCCTCATCACCGGCATGGGGATCCTCATCCCGCGCGGACTGGAAATCATCCTTGGCGGGGACGAGATGCAATTCAATGGGCGCGCCGACAAAACCATTCGCATCGCCATCGACTGGAAAAGTCTGCCCGGCGACCAGCGCGTGGGTATGGTCGTAAATAATTTCCACCTGTGGACAGGTCATCAGTCGTGAAAAGAGGGCGTTGATCGCATCGAGCAACGGTTTGCGTGATCGAAAATTGGATTGCAGGTGGATGATCTTCCCATCGGTTCCGGCTGAATCCAACATCCGATGGCGGTCGAGAAACCGCTTCGGGTCGGCCAGACGGAAACGATAGATGCTCTGCTTGATGTCCCCCACACAAAAGAGGTTGGGTGGATAATGACGCGGACGGGGGCGATCCAGGCAGTCGTGGCTGACCAGATTCAATATCGCATCCTGCACCGCGTTGATGTCCTGATATTCATCCACCAGGACGTGCTTGAATTGCCGGTGGTACATCCGTGCGATGGGGGAAGGAGTCGGTCGATGAGATGGGAAGAAATCATCACGCAGGATACGCAGCGAGAGTTGTTCCAGATCAGCAAAATCGACGGCGCGAATCTCGCGTTTGGCCTGTGCATAACGCTGGTCAAATTCTTCGACCAATTCAAGGAACAGTTCCATGTAGGGTTGCGTGATCCGCAACCCCTGTTGCCACTGTTCGGGGGTGAATTGCAGGAAAGTGGTGAGCGGACCTTCTTTGATCCTCTTTTTGAGATCATCCATCGCGCCCTTGGCGAGTTCCTTGTTGGGCTGACCGGAAGGGAATGAGGGCAGGCGGGGGGGATCGTAACTGGAAAATACTTCAGTCAGTGCCTGCATTCCCCGGCTCAAGAGGATGTCTTTCCAGTCGGCAATGTCGGCTTGTATCTGTGCCAACACCGGCAGGTATTTATCGAAACCGGAAAGGGATTCAATCAACTTGCGACAATCAACCGCCTGCTGATCCAACGCTTCGATCGCCTCGACACAACTTTGCCGCAACTGTTTCCCAAGCGGACTTTTGGAAAAATCTCCCTTGATCGAATCTGCGATGGTTTGGCGGGCGCGGTCCATCCAATCCTTCGGGTCGATCAGGCTGCGCAACAGGTCGTGGGTGCGTAGCAGGCGTTGGATGATCGACTCATCATCTCCATGGCCGTAATAATCGATCAAACGATCGAATTTGCCCCCCGTCTCCTGTTCGTATCGACGGTCAAACATTTCCCGTGCGATCTCTTTTCGCAGCAGTTTCGCCTCATCCCCATCCAGCACGCCAAAGGCCGGGTCCAGTTCCAACAGGTGAAAATGCCGGCGCAAAATGCGGGCGCAAAAGCTGTGCAACGTGGAGACCTGAGCCTGCTCCACCAGCGCCAACTGCCGGGTCAACCGTGCGGTCGGATTCTGCTGGTGACGACGATGAATGGCCTGTGCGATGCGCGACTTCATCTCGGCGGCGGCCTGCTCGGTGAATGTGACAACCAGCAGCTCATCCACTTCGACAGGGTTGTTCTCGTCGCAGACCAGTTGCGCGCACCGTTCGGCCAGCACGGCCGTCTTGCCCGATCCGGCGGCGGCGGAGACCAGAATGCTCGCCCCAGTGGTGTGAATCGCCTGCGTCTGCTCGGCCGTCCATGACCGTGATGGGTTTGCGGAGTGGGTCATTGCTCCTCCATTCCGGGCAAGACACGATTCAGCACTTCCTCGCGTTTGATCTTTTCGAGCGGCAGGTAACGATTCTGTTCCACCTCAAACCGGCAGACGGCCTGCAGGTCGCAACGCGAACAGGCGGAAGTCTGCTCCATCAGATAGGGCCGGATGGGGATCATCCCTTCGAGCAGTTGCTGCGACAATTCGGCCATGGTTCGACTGATGTGATCCAGGAAGGCATCGAATTGTTCGCCGCTGACAACATCACTCTTTGTGGAATATCGCCCATCCTTCTTGTTAATCGAAAACTGATAAACCTTGGATTTCCCATCTTCCGTTTCGCCATCCAGCGAATCGGCGCATCGCTGATCAAAAATGCCTCGCGGCTTGATGCGCAGATGAAATGCCGGATCATCAGGTGAAACCGCATCATCAGGATGTTTGACCGATTCCAACTCACGATGAAGCTGGACATAAAACGCCCCCATCGGTGACACTTTTTGGCCGGTCAGTGACGCACCGCCCGACTTGAGCGCCAACAACGCGGCCGGAAGTTGCAGCGACAGGCCATAATAGGCCTTGTCCAGCGAAAATGTCCCGCCTTTCAGCTTGTAATCGTATATCACGGCCGAATGGTCTTTGTCGATCAGGTCGATGCGATCGATGCCCCCTTGCAGATGGATGGTTTGACCGGATGGAGTCTTCAGCGTCAGTGGCAACAGTGCCCCTTCGCCACCATACCTCACCTGCGTGTAGGCGGGCGCAAATCGGCCGTGGCTGAGCGCGGCCGCCTGTGCCGATAAAACCTGTTCCACGGTGCGGGCGATTCGATTCAGCACAAATTGGTTGCGGGCGCTGTCGAGCAGAACCTGTCCCTTGAGCGTCAAGCCAATCGCATGGGCGATGCGTCCGACGGCTTTTTCCCGCTGTTCGGGTTTCATCCGTTGCCAATCGGTGTTGTTTTTCAACATCTGCCCGATGAATCGGCCGAGGATTTGGTGATAGGCCCATCCCTGATCACCGATCGACATCTGGTCGTCGCCGCGCTGCTGCAATGACAGTCCATATCGCAAAAAGTGCTGGAAGGGACAGGCGGCGAAGGATTCAAGCCGCGTGGCGGAGGTTTCCAACGGCAACCCGAACAGTTGAATGGCCAATTCATCCGGAAGGCTGGCATCATTGTGATATTTTAGCGCCCTCCACGCGCGAACCCGCATCACATCCATCGCATCATCACATTTGGGATAAGTCGCCAGCCATTGATAGAGCGCCGACATCGCGCTGTTTGACTCATCAGGTTCCCGTGCCCAGCGCATCATACGGGTGACCAGTCGTCGGGGGGTGCTGAGGGTGGCCAGATCATCGGCATCCGGCGAGATGGATCGAACCGGTGCATCGGGGCATAAGCGAGTCAGCGCATCCCAGTAAACGGACCGCGGCAATGGCCGCCCGGCATCGTCCGCCTCTGGCCGAAAAACGATCAATCGGTTGCTGGGTCGGGTGAATGCACGATAAGCCAGCAGATTCTCATCCAGCAATTGCCGGCGTGAATCGGGATCGATTTCCAGCCGCCAGTGACGCAACTCCCGCCGTTCATCATCGCACAAGATCAAGTCTTCGCCACATCGTCGCGGAAAAGAACCTTCGCACAAACCCAATGCCAGCACCGCCCGAACATCGCTCAAGCGGGTGCGGTCCATCTGGCCGATCAACACCTGATCGACGGTGGGGGGGGTCAGCGCCAGATCGAACTGGTCCAGCCCCGATTCAAGGATTTCCGCAAAGTCGGCCGCTGTAAGGGGTTCATCACCTAAAATATCGACCATCAAATCCAGCAGGGCGATCAATTCGTTCCATGTCTGCTCATGTTCATCCCGCCGTTCCAAACTTCCGGCCGCCTCGGCCTCCTTCATCCAACGTTCGAGTGTTTCCCCCACGGCGTATCCACGCAGCGTTTCATACAGCGCGGTTGCATATTGCCGCAGCGGAAATTGGCCGGTTCGCAACGGACCATCCAGCCAGCGCCGCAACGGATCGACCAGCAAACGCCGCAGGGCATCGATATCCGTATTGTTCGGGTCGGGCTTTGGCTCGCCGGTTAATTCATCGCGGCTGCCACCCAAAAAGCTCCAGGGTTCGGCCGCAACCCACGCCGTGCCATGGATGCGATGACAAATGACATAATTTTCCAGCCGGTCCGCGTCGTCCAGATCAATCCCCTTCACCAGACCGGTTTTGGACAACATCATCAACGCTTCGTTGGGCCAATCCTGACGGGCAACCACCAGGATACAACGCAACATCTCCAGCAGCGGATGATGGGACATCCCGCGTCGATGATCCGCAAAATAGGGAATCTCCCGCTCACGAAACGCGGCATCCAGCAATTCATGGTATTGCCCGATATCACGACAAAGAATCGCAATGTCGCGATAGCGCATCCCCTGCCCAACCAGTTCACGCACACAGTCGGCAGCGGCTTCCGCCTCGGCACGTCGATGGGGCGCTTCCACCAACTCCAAGCCACCGGCTTGTGCATCAGCCGGCGGCGGTTGCATCCAGTAAGACTGAATATTTGCCAGATCGGGCGATTGAAAACGATGCACGGTTCTCATCAGCAGGGGAGATTCGATCTCAATGTCATCTTCCCTGAACCGAAAATAGAGTCTACGATACGCATCGAGGGTTTGATGAAACAAATCCATCTCATCAGGGAGATGGTGCGGATCGGCCAGCGTGGGGCTGTCCGGATCGGCCGTCAGCGCGATCCACATCTCATTGGCCGTTTTGGCCAATGCACTGAGGGTTTGGCGTTCATCTACATTAAATTCAAAAAAACCATCGACAAAAACCGTACAGCCGCGCAGTGAGCCACATTGGGAAATCGAACTTAACACCTGCCCCAACCGACGGTGCGGATCGAGCCGCTCCTGCCCAAGGTACTGATCATATGCGCCCGCGATCAGATGCAGATCATGCAGTTTCAATCGCAAGCTGCTGGTTTGCGCATCATCGCCGGGAGTTTGGTCCAGCTCGGCCAATAACGCCTTCAGATCCCCTGCGGATTTGCCGCTACGTTCCAGTTCCGCCAACGTGGCGTCCAGTCGGCCGATCAGTCCGGTTTGTCGTGCCACCGACCCGAAATATCGCAAATCGGCTTCATGTTTTCGCAACAGATGGCCAAGGATCATCTGCCGGCCGAACGGATTGATCTCAGGTATCGCCACCCCGCCACATTCGGCCAATACTTCACGGGCCAATTGGTCAAACGACTGCACCCGCGCCCGGCAATATCCTTGCAAACCGGCCGAACAGGCAAGTTGCCGCTCGGCCTGAAATGTCGCCTGCTTGGGCACGATCCAAAGGATCGGACTTCCCAACGATTCGGCACGGCACGCATCGGCGATCCGCCCCACACAATGGGCGCTCTTGCCGCTACCGGATCGACCTATCACAAATCGAACAGGCATATCAAATGCAAATCCAGTTCAGTACAAATCCGGCCGACGATCCGTCAAAACAGGAATCTTTCGCCGAATCCGCTCCGATTCGGCCGGGTCGATCGTCGCGACGACCACCGTCGGCCGATCCTCCGCCTCGACAACCGTATTGCCCCACGGATCGATAATGGCCGAGCGGCCACAATAGGTGATTTTCCCCTCGGCCCCAAAATCCTCATCTCCCGCCTGATTGACCGCGACAACAAACATCTGTTGTTCGATGGCCCGTGCCCGCAACAGCGTACGCCAATGTTCCTGACGCGGATGAGGCCAGGCCGCGCTGATCAACTGCACATGAGCACCCGCCCGCGCATATACGCCAAACATCTCCCCAAACCGCAGGTCATAACAGGTCGCCAGGCCGGTCTTCCCCCAGGGGGCGTCCAGCATCACCAGCTCATCTCCCGCCCGCAGATGTTCATTCTCGCGCATCAGGCCAAAGAGATGAATCTTGCGATAAACCGCCTTGGTTTTGCCCGTGGGATCAAATACCAGCAGCGTGTTGGCCAGTTTCCCCTTCTCCCCATCCACCGGCGCCAGCACCGACCCGCTGATCCAAATCCGATGTCTAGCCGCCATGTCGGCGATGCGCCCAACATCTCCCTCCAGCCGATCCTTCAACCGGTCATTCTGCTCCCACTGAAATCCCGTCGTCCACAATTCGGGAAAACAGACCAATTCCGCCCCGCGCTGCCTGGCTTCATCCACCAGCCCCTCGGCAACGGCAAGATTGGCCGCTGGGTCGGCGGTTTTCACACTCATCTGCGCCAGCGCGATCGTTAATGACTTGCCCATGAATGACACCAGTGTACGACAACATCATAGCCCGGCCAACGTGTTCCGGTTTGGTTTGCGCCTGTTTTTTGGTATTCTTGCCTTTTCCATGAAAGGATAGTCGTCGATGAGTCAGATGTCTGAATTATTGGAGCGGGGCAAGCAGGTTCTGATGGGCAATTACGCCCGCCTGCCGGTGGTGATGGTGCGCGGCGAAGGGTGTCGGCTTTGGGATGCCCAGGGCAATCAATATCTCGATTTGTTCGCCGGTTTCGGCGGGGCGATTCTGGGTCATTGTCACCCCGCGCTGGTCACCGCCGCCACCGAACAGGCCAAAAAACTCTGGCACGTCGGCAACCAGTTTCACAGCGTCCCACAAATCGAACTGGCCGAACGCCTTAATAAATATGCCTTTGCCGGCCAGGCCTTTTTCTGCCATAGCGGCGCCGAAGCCAACGAAGCCGCCTGCAAACTCGCCCGACTGCGCGGCCAGGAAAGCTCCCCCAAACGATGGAAAATCATCTCCCTCGACAAGAGTTTTCACGGCCGGACGTTGGCGATGATCGCCGCCACCGGCAATCCCAAAACCCGTGATGGATTTTCCCCCGATGTGCCCGGTTTCACTCAGGTTCCCGGCGGCGACATTGACGCCCTCACCCGCGCCATCGACGCCGAAACCGCCGGCATCCTCATGGAACCCATACAAGGTGAAGGGGGCATCAATGTTTACCCCGATGAATATCTCGCACAAGTTCGTAAACTCTGTGATGACCACGGTTTAACACTGATTTGCGACGAAGTATGGACCGGATGCGGGCGGACGGGAAACTGGTTTGCCCATCAATATCATCGCACCACCGACGGAAAACCCGTCCAACCGGACATTATGACCCTGGGCAAGGCCATCGGAGGCGGCCTGCCGGTGGGGGTGATGTATGCCAAGCCGGAACTGGCCAAACTTTTTGGACCGGGCAAACATGGTTGCACCTTGGGGGGAAACCCGATCTGCGCGGCCGTCGCCCGCACGATTTTTGACGTGATCGAACGTGAAAACCTCACCGCTCGGGCGGCCATGCTGGGCGAACACGCCATCGCCCGCCTTAAAGGTGAAGCCAAAATTCAGTCGAAAATTAAACAAGTACGCGGCCGGGGATTGTTTTTGGGCGTCGAACTGGCGGCCGTCCCCCAAAATCTGGTGGAAAAGGCGCTGGACGCCGGCCTGGTCATCAATGTGACCGCGCAGCAGGTGATCCGACTCGCCCCCCCGATCAACATCAGCCGCGATGAATGGGATGAGGGGCTGAACCGCGTGATTGAACTGTTGACGCTACTGTAGTGTGGCATATGGATCGACTGTTGATCCTGGCGATGATGATCGGCTTGTGCGGATGTGCCGCCGACAAAGCTTCCCAGTCCCGCTCCACACAGCAGGCCTCCAGCTCCAGTCGTTTCTCGCTGATGGGCGAAACCACCGACCCGCGTGACCCCGCGCCGTCGATCCAGTCGGTTATCTGCCTTGAGATTTATCAACTGGCCCTCCCCATCGGCACGGTCAGCGGCAACGAGGAGTTCTGGAAACAGGTCAACGAACAGGTCGTCGATGTCACCACCTACGACCTTCTCTATAAAAACGGAATCCGGGTGGGCGAAGCATCAAACGACCAGTGGCCCTTCTTCAAGGATTTCATCGAGAAAAACCCGGCGCTGGTCCGTCACAGCACGATGGTGGCCCGCGAAGCCAACTCCACCGAACTGGAGATGAACAAGGGGTTGCTCTCCCAGAACCTCTTTTATTTCAACGCCGACAACCTTCTTCAAGGCCGCAGTTACGATCAATGTGACAATCTCATGTCCCTCACGTTTCAACCCGCCCCGCGTAAAACCGACACCATCCGCGTGGCCCTATGCCCGACCGTTCGCACCGAACGCAAGGTTCTTCAATACAGCGTCAACAACGATGAACGGGAAATTCAGTATGTCCACCCCGAACACCTCTACGACCTGAACCTGCGTGCCGATGTCGCGGTGGGCCATTTCCTGTTGATCGCCCCCTCCCCCGAAGGCCGCCGATCCACCAGCATCGGCAATGCCTTTCTCGTCCAAAACGGCCCCGCCGAACGCCTCGAACAACTGATTTTGCTCATCCCCCGCGTGATCCCGATGGAACAGACCATTTCATCGGCGGATCATCCCTGATTCGCAACAGTTGTCCAAATCCTGCTTTGTCCCTATAATTTCCCATGAGTTGCAACTCCCATATGAGGTGTCCATGAGTTCCGCCGCACAAAAATCAGCACCGATTCGGGAACGGGTACAATCGGTCATCAACCTGATCCGGCCGGCGGTACAGGCCGACGGTGGCGACATCGAACTGGTCAATGTCCTCGATAGCGGCGTTGTACAAATCCGCTTTCATGGTGCCTGTCATGGATGTCCCAGCAGCACGATGACCCTGCAAATGGGAATCGAACGCAACATTCGCGATCAGGTCCCCGAAATCACCAGCGTGGTCCCCGTCCCCTGAATGGCGATGACCCCAACCGCCGAAATCGCTGAAAATTGGATGCGTCAGGCCATCGAAGAGGCGCAAAAGGCGGCCGCGCTCGATGAAGTTCCCATCGGCTGCATCATTGTCCATCAACCCACCGGCCGGATCGTCGGCCGGGGTTACAATCGCCGACAGATCGACCATGACCCCACCGCCCATGCCGAAATCCTGGCGCTTCGTCAGGCCGGACTGACTCTCGACCATTGGCGGCTGCTGGATTGTGTACTCGCGGTGACGCTCGAACCTTGCCCCATGTGCGCCGGCGCGATCGTCAACGCCCGTGTGCCCAGGTTGATCTATGGGTGTGACGACCCCAAGGCCGGGGCCGTTCGCACGCTATATCGCATGGTGGAAGATGCCCGCCTGAACCACCGTGTCGAGGTCACAAGCGGGATTCTGGGCGTACAATGTGCTGAATTGCTGCGAAATTTCTTCAAACACCAGCGTTCGCTGGGGAAAAAATAGGCAAAATTCAACGAGCGCGACGGGGCTCGAACCCGCAACCACCGGATCGACAGTCCGGTACTCTAACCAATTGAGCTACGCGCCCGGCTCGGATGTAAGGGCCGTAATCTAATACCCTTTTGTCCCCTGTCAAGTTCACACCAAGGCGTCTGTCGATATAATCGCCCCGCATGATTCTGGCAGGCATTGACGAGGCCGGGTACGGACCCCTTCTTGGGCCGCTGGTGGTCGGGTGTTGCGCCTTTGAATTGCCCGGCGAGCCGGCCGATGAACTGCCCTGTTTATGGCATGCCCTGCGCGGCGTCGTTTCCAAGAACCGCCTCAAAAGCGGACGACGACTGCACGTCAACGACAGCAAACTGGTTTATTCCTCCAGTGGTGGATTAAAAGAATTGGAACGCTCGGTCTTGTCGATCTTTGCCGCCACCGTCGACTGGTGTGATGGGCTGGACGACTTTCTTCATCACATCGCCCCCGACATCACCACGGAATTGCGAACTTACCCCTGGTATCAACCCCCGGCCGATGAACGATTTCCGTTGGAACAGGAATCCGCTCCCATCCGCATCTTCGCCAATGCCGCCCGCGATGAGATGCGCCGAGGCGGGATACGCTGCGCGAGTCTTCGCGCACAGATCATTCCGGAACGCCGGTTGAATCAGATGGTCGAGCAGACCCGCAACAAGGGGAGCATGCTCTTTTCGATTGTCGCGCGGCATTTAGATTATTTGCTGCGGACCTTTGGCCGGCAGGGGTTGGTGATCTTTTGCGACCGGCAGGGTGGCCGCGAACATTATGGCCGACTGTTGCGGCTGATGTTTGAGGATTGGTCATTGCAAATCGTGCGAGAACAGGATGGATACGCCGAATATCAACTGTCGCAATCGGGCCAAACGGTCCGTCTGATCTTCGCCGAAAAAGCCGAAACCCGCAGTCTGTCGGTCGCCTTGGCGTCGATGCTCAGCAAATATCTTCGCGAAGCCCTGATGAGCCGATTCAACGCCTACTGGCGGCGGCTGCTGCCCGATCTTCAACCCACCGCCGGTTATTATACCGATGGAAGCCGATTCCTTCGCGACATCGAATCCAGCCGTCGCGAATTGGGCATCGCGGATGATCAACTGATCCGCAGTAGGTGAATCAAGTAATTTCAAATTGCCAAATTCGCGCATCGTCGTTAGGTTGGCTTTGTTCATGGACGAACTCGTAATGGGACAGCGCCATGCCGGTTGAAAAATGGTCCGATACGATCGCGGTAGCGCACCTGGGTGACGATCCCCAGTTCAGTGAGGACATGCTTGCCATCGAACAGGCCGCCGGTTCCCGTCCGCTGGATGTGGTGCTGGATTTTGACGCGATCCATTTCATCAATTCATCCAACATCTCCCAACTGCTGCGGGTGCGAAAACAATCGATCACCACGGGTGGCCGGCTGGTTTTGTGCGGCATCAATACCCAAACATGGGGCACGTTTCTCGTCACCGGGCTGGACAAAATCTTCACCTTCAGCGACAACGTCACCACGGCCCTGGCCACCTTGCAAATCGAATCCAGAAAATAATCGCCCGGGTTGTTTGCTTTCATGCGAATCACGATCATCAACCAGTTTTATGCCCCCGATATCAGCCCTACCGCCCACCTGGCTGCATCTTTGGCGGAAGGTCTGGCCGCCGATGGGCATGAAGTCACCATCATCGCCAGCAGGGGGGGGTATGTTGAAGCCTCCCAATTGGAACAATCGGCCGGTGAGAACCCGCGTATCTACCGACTCTGGACACCGCGGCTGGGCAAAAAAACAATCATCAAACGCTGCATCGACTACTCCAGTTTTTATCTCGGAGCGGCGCATCGCATGATGAAACTACCGGCGCAGGATGTGATCATCTCACTGACAACACCCCCCTATATCGCATGGACATCCGTGCTGCATCGCGCTTTGCACCCGCGGACGAAGTTGGTCCTGTGGAACATGGATTGTTACCCGGACGCGATCGAGCGGGCCGGGATCATGAAAAAAGGGGGGGCGATGAGCAGGACCATGCGAATGCTCAACCGCGCCTTGTTTCGCCGGCTTGATCGCCTGATCTGCCTTGACCATGCGATGGCGAATCTCTTGCTGGGCGACTACGCCTCTCCCAATCGGCCGATTCCAACGTCGGTGATTCCCAACTGGGAAAAGGCCGAATTCTTCTCCCCGTCGTCTACGGCATTGCCGGCATGGGAGGATACTCAAAAACCTCCGCTGGCGGGCAAATTTATCATCCTTTATCTGGGCAATGCCGGATTCGGCCATCGATTCGATACGATCATCGAAGCCGCCCGGCGGTTGCGCGGGCGCGACGTGGTCTTCCTTTTCGTCGGCGGTGGCAAAGCCTGGAACGATCTGCAGGAAATCAAAAACCGCGAGGGTTTGGATAACCTGATTCTTCATGGATACGTGCAGCAAAAACAGGATACGATCCGAATTATGGCCGCGGCCAGTTGCGCGCTGATCACTCTTCGCCAAGACATGGCCGGCGTGATGAGTCCCAGCAAGTTGCACGCCAATCTGGCAATGGGATTGCCGATTTTGTATGTCGGGCCGACCGGCAGCAATGTGGATGAGGCCATCGCGCGGTTTGATTGCGGATTAAGCGTGCGCGAAGGGGATGAGGATTCGGTGGTTCGGTTTATCGAGTCGGCCCTGACCGATCCGGCCGCATTCAAGACGATGAAATCCGCCGCCAGGCAAGCCTTTGAATCCGCCTATTGCGACCAACAGACACTCCCTCAGTTTGAACGGATGATTACCGGTCTTTTTGACCCCAAAACTGGCATCCACGACCGTCAACGCTAAAATACACCCGCGCCGAACATAGTCCGGGCATGATGCCCGGCCCAATGAATCCAGCGCGGAGCGTGAATCATGTCATTTCTTTCAACGCCGGACCACAAAGGATTCTCCCCGCGCGCCACGCTGGTGGTTCCCACCTACAACGCCATCGCATTCATCGACAAAACCGTGATTCGCCTGCGTCAATTCGTGGATGAGAATCCCGATTGGTGCGTGTTGTTCGTCTGCGATGGATGTTCCGATGACACACCACGAAGGCTGACCGAACTACTGGCCGAAGACTCACCCCACTTACGGGTTGATGCTTACACCGAAAATCGCGGCAAAGGATACGCCCTGCGCCGCGGCCTGGACATGGCCGACACAGAATATCGCTTTTTCACCGATGTCGATCTGGCCTATGATCCGGATGAAGCGATCAAACTGCTGGATGTGCTGCAAAAAGGGTTTGATCTGGCGGTCGTCAATCGAATTCATGCGGATTCAAGATACCTGATCAGCCCGCGCGATTTTCCATCCATCTACAAACGCCATCTGATGAGCCGCACATTTAACTGGTGGCTCCGTCGGATGTTGCCGATCACCATTTTGGACACACAGGCAGGCCTCAAAGGGATGACCGCCGACGCCTGGCGACGATTATCACCCCACATGCGCACCGATGGGTTCTTTTTTGATGTGGAACTGCTCGCACGCGCCGGCGCGGCCGGCATGAAAACCGGCGAAGCACCCGTCCATTTCAGCTATGTGGACCCCACCACCGTGCGGATGGTCAAACATGGGTGGCCGATGCTGTTTGAAACGCTGAAATTGCGCAAAAGTTTGCGTCAACAAACCCTCGAATCTCAACCCACTGCGGTCACGGCCCAACCCGCTCCTCTTGCCAAATGAACCCGCCGGCACTGATCGTCACGGCCGATGATTTTGGCTTTGGCCGCGCCACCAGCCAAGGCATCATCGACGCCCATCTGAATGGCCCGGTGACCGCCACCAGCATGATGGTCACCACGGGCGATCATGTCCGCTCATCCGTGGATTTGTTATCACAAGCACCGAAATTGGATGTCGGCCTGCACCTTGTCCTGACTGGTGGCGGACAACCCCTGACCAACATGCAACGGTCTGGCTTGACGGATCGTGAAGGGAAATTATTGGGCAACGGCGCGCTTTGGATGCGCGCCTTGACCGGCCGAATCGCCCCATCGGCCGTATTCGATGAAATCGCGGCACAAGCGAGGGAATTCGTCACAATCCTTGGCCGACCACCCGCCTATGTGGATGCCCACCACCATGCCCATCAGTTGCCGATCATTCGTCAGGCTTTGATCCGCGCGATCGATCAAAAATTATTACCTTCGATCTCGCGCATCACCATCGAACCGCCCTCGATGCTGAAATTTGTGAAGACCACTCGACTACGCCGACGGGCGGCCAATTGGCTCGGCCGGCGCGCAAGCATCGACCTATCGCAAAATCAAATTAAAACGAACGATTTTTATTTTGGCATGTTGGACCAACGCGATTTTAATCGTCCATTCCCTTGGCAACAATTCTTACAACTCATGCCAAAATCAGGAGTTGTGGAATGGGTAGTGCATCCGGGCCGACACGATGAATCGCTCATCGGCCGCGACAGCTATATCTCTCAGCGTCAACAGGAGTTACAAGCGTTGACTCAAAGCCAATATTGGGAATCCTTGCGCTCCATGCTGACCACAAAATCTAAACTCTGGGGGAAACATGACCTGGGCTGAACGATGGAATCATTGGCCGGCGCTGGCCAAAGGGACCATTATTTTATGGATCGCCGCCGTTGTGTTTGTCAGCGTGCGCGTGGGAGTGCAGTCGCCGCATCGACAAAGCGTTTATCCGGTTTTTTATGAAGCCGCTCAGAAGTGGTGGCGGGGAGAGGACTTATATCTCAAGAGCGCCTTGGGATATCGCTACAGCCCGATCGTGGCGGCCGGTCTGGTGCCGGTCTCGTGGCTGCCGCCCAAATTGGGTGGTGTTGTCTGGCGATGGATCAACGTGGCGGTCCTGGTGTGTGGGTTGTTGTGGTGCTGTCGACGAAGTCTGCCAAGACATTGTGACGCGGCGTTAGCGGCGATCATTTTCCTGCTGGTTTTTCCAGATGCTTTGGCAAACATCAACAATGGACAACCCAACGCGCTGGTTGTCGGATTGTTGCTGGCCAGTTTGGCGGCGGTGATGGATAAACGCTGGACACTTGCCGCGGTGTGCCTGGCCATTTCAACATTATTCAAAGTTTATCCCATCGCACTGGGGCTGTTGCTGGTGTTGTTGTATCCAAGACACCTGGGTTGGCGGCTGGCGTTGGCATTGGGTATCGGATTGTTGCTGCCGTTCATCTTGCAACGCCCGGAATATGTCCGTGGCCAATACCGTGACTGGTTTGCCTACATCTGGCAGGAAAATCGCCAGATGGTGCCGGTCAGCGAGTGGTATCGGGATGTTAGGCTGCTCGCCAAGGTTTGGTTTGGTCTGGACATCAGCGACAGGACTTACAAGCTGATCGAAATCCTGTTGGCAGCTTGGATGGCGGGAATCTGCTGGCTGGGACAACGTCGGGGTTGGGGGATGGATCGGCTGTTGGTGACGGCGTTTGTGCTGGGATGTGGTTGGATGACCGTCTTTGGGCCGGCCACGGAGACGGTGACGTATCTGATTCTTGCTCCAGCGACGGCATGGGTGCTGGTACAGGCGTTTGCCAACAATCGTCCGACTTGGGAGCTTGGGGTGTTGGTTTTGGCCTATCTGCTGATGCTTTCGGTCCACATCGCGGCATGGTTTGGCGGGCGGGCTTATATGACCCTTGGGCCGCAGCCGTTGGGAGGTCTGATTCTGGTCGGATATGTGCTATTTGGAACGACAAAAAGCGCGATATTTACCCCGCGTGGGGTGTCATTGCCAGTGGGGCGGGATTGAGCGTATTTACAGGCTGTTGATACACTTGGAGTTCGTTGACACCCCCACGAAGCAATGATACAAACGACCGCTGAGGGCACTGGTAATGATTGGGAATGACTGGAAATAAAATTCAGGGTGGAACGTTCCTAAACCAGTGTCATTACTCCGCTCACCCGCGGGTGTCCGCCGAGATATTCACCTTCAGGAGAAGCATCCATGTCATCGCCCCGCAAGTCCGGTCTGATTCAGCGCACCCGTGGCCCTGTGATGATTGAGTCGCTGGAAAAGCGGCAACTGTTGACGACCATCGCCGGCGGGGGTTTTACGCCCAACGGCGCTCCCATCGTTAACACGGTTTTGTACAAGGACGCCGACGATCAGATCGTACGCATCGCGGTGGGGGGCAACGCGGTGGCGGAATTCATCGCGGGGTATGTGGATGAGAACACCAACGCGCTGACATTGGGAAACCTGGCCCCTTCGAGTGCGGCGGATGGGACCGGGGCGGATCTGTTCCAGGTCTATGTCACACAAGGGGATGAAAATTCCTTTATCGCGATATCCGCCATCGATCCGGACACCGGGGCGATGACGCCTTATACCGGCTCGCTGTCCAGCGGATTGAACGTGCAGAGCAACCTTGGACCGATCATCAACGTCAATTCTCCTGATGGAGCGGGGTCGATCTTTCTGGGGGCGCGGACCAAAGACATCAACGATTCAGAAAATGAAGACAGCCGCGCAATTCTGGCCGGCACGCTGGGTGGGGCGCTTGGCGTTCGGCCGGCGGTGGATGATCTGGGCAACGATCCACGCAATGTGGTTGCCGGGCTGGTGATCGCCAATCAGCAGACGCTGGGGACGTTCGCATTTGCGGGGACGGTGACGGGTCGGGTCAACATCACCGGTTCGATAGAGACGTTTTATGCCGGGTGGCTGTTGACCGGCGATGCGGGCAATGATTTTTCGGGGGCTACGTTTTTAAGCAACAACTTTACGGTTTCGGGCGATGCACGAAACATCATCAGCTACGCCTCAATCGGGACGGATGCGGTCGATGCGGTGACGGCGGCGCAGGGGTTGTCCACCTATCAGACCGGCGTAGATATCGAGGTGGGTGGAACGGTCGGGCAGATCGTGTCGTTGACCGGCGGATACACCGGCAAGACGCATGTCACCCACAGCCAACTGGTGCCGAGCATGGGCACACAGCAGGTGGAGGTGGAGGATCGGCAATTCATCGCCAATGATGTGTATCCGTTTGAACATGGTCGGCTGGGGGGCATCGCGGAGTTCAACAACGACACATTCGCCACGCCGCAATATCTGGGAACGATCGCCGATCGCGACCTGGGGGCAAGCATCATCAATGTGTCGGGCGAACTGGAAGCGAATGTCAATTCGGTGGATTTGAACGATTATTACGCCGTCTCGCTGCTGGCGGGGCAGACGTATACCGTTCAACTGGAGGCGGAATTCCCCGGCGCATTGAACCTTGGGGTTTTCGATCCGACCGGAAGGTTGATCGCGACCGATTTCAGCAACGTCGATCAGGGAGCGGTGGTTTCGCAGCCGTTCCAGTTCAAGGCGGACCGGCCCGGGGTTTATCGATTGGCAGTCGGACTCGCAACGGACCCCACCTTCACTGGTTCGGGTAATACATTCGGCAACGTCAGTTATTCACTGCGCATGGCCGGTGCGGGAGACATTGCGCTGGGTGGCATCGTCACGGCCGGCGATCAGTGGTTGCCGCAGGCGCAATTCCTCGGATCGGCGTTCCCATCAACCGATTTCCCGATTTCGCTTGAGACGACCCCCATCGAGGTGGATTCGGGCGATCTGGGGGCGTTGGTTTCCGGAGGCACGATCACCGCTCGTGGCGACAAGACCATCGACATTGCCAATGGCAATCTGCGCGCGGTACAGGCGGCCGTCATTGGCCGGGAAAATAACACCATCCCCGATTCGGGGATGCAGTTGATCGTCCCCAACGGCAATGTGGGGTTGCTGCGGACGACTTCCGGGTTGATGCTGGTCAATAATCTGCTGACCAAGGATGATTCCATCGGGGGGAATTATCAGGTGGTGGATGCCGCCGGGACATTTGGCGGCAAGCTGATCACCGACATGGGGATCGGCATCGTGCGGGCTGGCGATATGGCGGTGTCCACTCCGCCGCAATTGCTGGCCAATGCGGATGCGCTGGGGTTGGATGGGTTCATTGATCTGATCGACGTGGCCGGTGATTTCGGCACCATCACCGGCGGCGGGCCGATTCTCTCCACCGGCGCCGGCGGCAATGTGCGGTATCTTCGCGTCGGCGGCACAATCTGGCAGGATCGTTTCTTCGGTGTCGGTACGGTTGAACCCGCCACCTATGATCCGGGCCAGTCGGTCACGGTGTCGGATGATTCGGGGTCGCAGATCACCATCACACCGGTGGCGGCGCGCAATCCCAATTTTGTTCCCAATACACCCGGTTCCAACCCATCGCTCCCGGCCGGCAGTGTCTCCATGACCGCCTATGGCGTGCGCGGCGGCGCGGGATTGGCGATCATTGATGTCACCACAACCGGTCCGGTCAACATCACCTCCAGCGGCGGCGGGTTCAATCCCACGGTTGAGATCGGCCGGCTGACCATCAACGGAACGGGTCAATCGGTGGTTCGCACCACGCCTCTTGTCACCGGCCGATTTACCGGATACCCCGCCGCTCCCAACCTGAGCCTCAACAGCAGGCAGGCGGCGTTGGACGTCAACATCGGTGGCACGGCCATCACGGATATCTACGACATTGCCGGCGCATCAACGGCGTTCAGCTCGATCGTCAACAACACCGGCGGCGAGCTGGTGAATATCGAGGCGCTCTCCATCGGTACTCTGTTCAGCAAAACCACCCTGGGGCTGGCGCGCAGCCACACCGGCGCGGCCGTTGAAAAAACCGGCGTCTTCTCAAATGAACTTCCATTTGGCGATCAGCGCAACGGCATCGCCGTCAGTGGCGACATTATTTCCGCCGCCGCCAATCAGGGGATGGGCAACTTCAATGTCGGCGGAATCATCGGAACGCTGTCTCCCAACAACGACCGGATCAACATCCCGAATTTGTTTGAAGGGATCAATGGCCCGATCCTCACGGACGATGGAATCATCAACGCCAACATAGGAGAAGGGATCGCCTACAGCGGCAACGGCGCGTTTTCGCTGGCGGGCTTGTATTCCAACGGGCGGATATATTCCGTCACCAATCAGGGGCTGGGATCGGACATTCGCGGTGATGTGGTCTCGCTGGGGAGCATTGGCGACATCTCACTGGTGAACGGTTCGATCATCAACGCCAACATCATGGTCGCCACCAGTTTTGATGAGGCACTGGAGGCGAGAAAACTGTTTGTGCTGCCCACCAACTCGCAGACCATCGGGCGGGCGATCTACAACATCGGATCGATCACCACCAGCGGCATCGGCGGTATCCTCGGTGCCTGGATCAGCGGCGGCAGCATCGGGCCGATACAGGCGGGTGGGTTTGGGATGCTCGACTCGCTTGTGCTCAACTCCACCACCGGCCAGATGTCCGGCATCGCGGCATCCGGCTATGGCATCCGTTCGGTGAACATCAACAGCGGATTCACGCTGGGTTATCTGGTGGCCAACGGCAGCGGCGCCAACATCAGCGCCGGCGCCTATTCGCCTTCAGTCAGACAGAGTGAAGGTGCGGTTCAGATCCTGGGTCATTCGTACGATCCGTTCTCGGGCGTGCCCTTGAGCCGGGTGAATGATCTGCACGCCTTCCTTGGCACTTCGGCGGTGGCGCCACAGATCGCCAATGTCACCGACACCGGCGTGCTGGAGGATGTCCGTGCTACGGGTTCGCGTTCGCTGAACACCGTATCGGCCTATCGCATCCGCGCAACGACCGAGGATACTCCCAACAATCCGATCAAAGGCGAAGGAACCCCGGACAGTTATCCGATGCAATTCGCCTTCGCCGATTCAATCGGTTCAATCCGCACCCGCAGCCTGATTGATGGGCTGTCGATCCTGACCGGCCGGATCGGCGTCTTCGCGCCGGCCACGGATGTCTTCCGCACCGGCATCACGGTCTCCGGACCGATCGGAAACATCACAGTCCGAGGCAGTCTGGCCAACGATTCGTACATCAACGCGGTCGGCCCCAGCGGCATCATCAATTCCCTGGTGGTCTCCAACGATCTGGTCGGCAGCATCTACGCCACCAGCCGGATCAACCGCATCTTCGTCGGCAACAACCTGATCGGCGACATCACCATCATGGGTCAAAACGCCACCCGCATGGCCCTGGGCAGTTTGCAATTGGGCGGCGCGCTGGCTGACGGGTCTCTGATCATCAACGGCAGCGTCGGCAGCATTGTTTCGGCCTACACCCTTGGCTCGACGGGCGATCAGTTGCAGATCAATGGCAACATTCAGCGGCTGATGATCGGCACTCCGAGAGTTCCGGGCGCGGCGATGAATTCCAACGTCAACGTCACCGGAAATGTCGGCCAGTTCCGTCTCTATGGCCAGATGGTCGGTTCGCTGACCGTGCTGGGCACCATCGGTAATCTAACAGCCATTGCGGACGCCGGGATCGGATCGAATGTCATCGCCAACAACATCGCCGCCGGTGTCAACATCAATTCGATCAACATCGCCGGCGGCAACGTCAACGGCAATATCACCGCCGGGGCGAACATTGGCCGGGTCAATCTGGTTGGCGGATCACTGAACGCCGCCACGACCCTGCTGGCACAGGCGGGCAATATTGGTTCGCTGTTGATCCGCGCGGGCAATCTGTATGGTTCGGTCAATACTCCCTTCGGCTACATCGGGTCGCTGTCGGTGGATGGATCGGCCGGCAATGGTGTAACGCCGTTGACGATCACCACGCAACGGATGAATCTGTTACAGGTCGGCGGTTCAGTCCTCAGTGGCGTGACGGCCACCGTCGGCGGGCCGCTGATGAATCTGGTGGTCAATGGCAACGTGGAGGCGGGTGCCGTCATCTCCGGATCACCCATCTATCGCCGAACGATCAAGGGGGCGATCAATGGGACGATCATCGGATAAGCGATCGGCCATGGCAGAACCTCCGGCAATCGCATGCGCAGTCGATCCTGTGATCCTGCTGGGGATGCACCGTTCCGGCACAACGATGATCGCGCAGTTGCTGGATGAATTGGGGTTGTTTCTGGGGGCCAAGGTGCAGGGGGATCACGAGGCGATATATTTTCTTGAACTTAATGACCTTTTGTTCAAGAATGTCAACGCCACATGGGATCATCCGGCCGGTTTTCTGGCGTTTTTGCCCCATGAATCGGCCGTTGAGATGAGCGTCCGGTGTCTGCGCGGCGATCTGCTGTCGCGGAGCGCCCGACGATTCATGGGATTGAAAAATTCGGTGCAATATCGCTCGATAGACGCACTTGGTCGCCCGTGGGGGTGGAAAGACCCGCGCAATGTCTTCACGCTCCCCCTGTGGCTAAAGTTGTTTCCCAAGGCGAAGATCATCAACATCGTCCGCAACGGCATCGATGTGGCATCAAGCCTGATGGTTCGCGAGCGCAAGCTGTTGCAGGGGCGGCAGGCCAAATTTGACCAGCGATACAACCGCACCAGCACACGCTCAAGATTACAACGTGCCGGTTATCGCGGATCAGCCCGCTGTTTGTCGATTGAAGGTGGGTTTTCCCTGTGGGAAGAATATGTCGGTCGGGCCGAGCGGGTGATGGAGGGGTTGCCCAACCCGCAGGTCACGGTGGTCTATGAGCGATTTTTGGAAAAGCCAAAAAAACATCTGCGGCAACTGGTGGATTTCTGTCAGTTGCCCACTGTGAGCGATCAGGCCATCGCCAAATCCTGTCAATCGGTCAACGCCGGCCGGGGGTTGGCATTTTTGAACGATCCGGAACTCAATCGGTTTTATCAATCGGTGCGGACCGACCCATTGATGGTACGCTACGGCTATGATGGGCTGGGATGAGAGCCGTAGGGATGTTTGTGGAGCCAAAGACGGATTATTCCATATATTGCTTGTTTTGCATTATATTGCGTCATGGAGTGCTGGCAAATTGGCTTATTTCCAAACAGTAAAATCGACATAAAACGAAAGTTAGGGTCTTGGTTTCGCATCGACACTTCAATTCCCTCGAATTGGCCTATTCTCGCATCTTGTGTTTCTCGGTTATACTTCCGCCCAAGTCAGGCACTTTGACTTCTATTGAAGAAGCGGTTGCATGACGGGATACAGAACACGATGTCGGCCGGCACGGTTGCCGAGTACCGCTCGGTTCCATGGGAAAGGATATTGGAGATCAACATGCACATTGAGGCATTGGAAGAACGCCGACTGCTGTCGGCAGGCGTACTTGACCCGACGTTCGGCACACTGGGGAAAACCACCACCGACATTCTCAATCGCAACGACACCGGCTCGGCGATGGTGGTCGACGGTTCGGACAACATCTTCGTCGCCGGCAGCACCGCCACCGGCAACCAGGTCAACAGTTCCGATTTTGCCCTGACCAAATACAACTCCAACGGCACGTTGGTCCCCTCCGGTTTCGGCGGGGCGGGCAAGTCGGCCACCGATTTCTTTGGCAACCAGGATGAAGCCAATGCCATCGCGCTGCAAACGGATGGCAAGATTATTCTGGCCGGCCGGGCCTTTTATTCGGATGGCATCAATTCCGACTTTGCCATCGCCCGTTACAAGACCGATGGCACGCTGGACACCAATTTCGGCACCGGCGGCAAGGTCGTCGTCAATTTCCTGCAACAGGACAACGCCACCGGCGTGGTCATGCAGGGGGACAAGATCCTCGTCGTCGGCACGGTCAGCAGCGGCGGAGCGGGCAGCACCCAACTGGCGATCGTCCGACTCAATTCCAACGGCTCGGTCGATACTACTTATGGAACCAACGGCATGATCTCCAGCGCCGCCCTGCCCGCGGCGACCGGCGCCGTCCTGGATGGCAGCCAGCGGCTTCTGGTCACCGCCACCGGTGAGGATTTCACGCTCATGCGATTCACCAGCACCGGCCAGCAGGATGGATCCTTCGGCACCGGCGGCGTCGCCACCGTCGACTTTGCCGGCAACACCGATACCGCCCGGGCGCTGGTGTTGCAGGGGGACAAAATCGTCGTTGCGGGTGATACGCAATTGTCCGGCCCGCTGAATACGGCCGTGGGATTGGCCCGTTTCAATTCCAACGGCACGATTGATTCCACATTCGGTTCCGGCGGAACCACCACGCTCGATTTCACCAGCAGCCTCGACCAGGCCCGCAGCGTCGCCCTGACCGGTGATGGCAAGATCGTCACGGCCGGTTTCACCGGCGGCGTGGGCGCCGGCAACTTCGCGGTTGCACGCTTCAATGGCAACGGCACCGTGGACACCACCTGGGGCAACGCCGGCAAGATCACCACCGATTTCAGCACCGGTGGCGACAACGCCGCGGCGGTCGCGTTGCAATCCACCGGCAAGATCGTCGCCGCCGGCTTGGCCACCGGAACGACCACCGACATTGGCCTGGCGCGTTATAACTTCCTGCCCGCGCAGACCGTGGGCATCTTCCGTAACGGCGGCTGGGCGGTCGACAGCGACGCCGTGCCGGGCTACACCGGAGGCGACAGCGGTTTCACCCTCGGCACCACCGGCGACAAGCCGGTCGTCGGCGACTGGAACGGCGTCGGCAAGGAACGCGCCGGCATCTTCCGCGACGGCACATGGATTCTCGACACCAACGGCATCGCCGGTTTCCAGGTTGGCGACGCCCAGTTCACCCTCGGACAAGCGGGCGACAAGCCTGTGGTCGGCGACTGGAATGGCGACGGCAAAACCGACATCGGCGTCTTCCGCGACGGCCTGTGGATTCTGGATTCCAACGGAACCATCGGCTTCCAGGGTGGCGATGCCCAGTTCGGCTACGGCCAGGCGGGCGATGTTCCGATCATCGGCGACTGGAACGGCGACGGCAAATCGGATGTCGGCGTCTTCCGCAACGGCGGATGGGCGCTGGATAGCGACGGCACCATCGGTGCCAGCGGCGGCGATGCGGGCTTTGACTTCGGTCTGGCCGGTGACGTCCCGATTGTCGGTGACTGGAAGGGTGTCGGCCGCAGCGACATCGGCGTCTACCGCAATGGCGGCTGGGCTTTCGACGACGATGGCACTCGCGGCTACACTGGTGGCGACAGCGGCTTTGCCTTCGGCCTGAGCGGCGATCTGCCGATCCTGGGCGACTGGGTCGGATCGGGCGCCACCCGCGTCGGCGTCTACCGCAACGGCGGCTGGTCGTTCGACAACGACGCCACCCGTGGTTACACCGGCGGCGACAGCGGCTTTGCCTTTGGCCTGACCGGAGACATTCCGGTCGTCGCCAACTGGTAATTCCGTCACTTTTTAACTCATCAACCCAGGGGCCACGGTTCATCCAACCGTGGCCCCTGATTTTTGGCCGCACCTTTTGAATTTAATTTCCCCTAAACCGATGCAGATAGGGTTTTGTTAGGTATTATATCCACCGTCGCGGGCCGGCCGGAGGTTTGCCATGCCGTTGCGGGTTTTGTATGTGGATATGAATTCCTATTTCGCCTCGGTGGAGCAGCAGCTTCGGCCGGAATTGCGGGGCAGGCCGGTGGCCGTGGTGGCGGCCAAGGTGGACACCACCTGCTGCATCGCCGCCAGTTATGAGGCCAAACGCCTGGGGATTCGCACCGGCACACCCGTCTGGGAGGCCAAAAAATGCCGGTCGTTGCGGATTGTCGAGGCCCGGCCGATGGAATATGTCCGCATCCATCACCAGATCAAGCGGATTCTGGAAAGTTGCCTGCCGGTGCGCGGGGTGCATTCGATTGATGAGTTTTCCTGCCGATTGTTTCCGGCCGAGGCCCACCCGGACGTGGCGGCCAGGTTGGCCGGGGAGATGAAACGGGCGATCGCGCGGGAATATGAATGGATCAAATGCTCCATCGGCATCGCGCCCAACCGGCTGTTGGCAAAAGTGGCGGCCGATGCGCAAAAGCCCGATGGGTTGACGATCTTTCAGGAAGGGGATTTGCCCAAGGCGCTCTTTCGCTTTGCCCTCGATGATTTGCCGGGCATCGGCCCGCGCATGCTCAAACGGCTCAACCGCAAGGGGGTTTTGACCATCGAACAACTGTACGCCCTGGATGAGGAGAAGATGAAACAGATATGGGGGGGCATCGTCGGCCAGCGCTGGTGGCACTGGTTGCGGGGGTACGATGTCCATGAGCCGCCCACCCGCCGGGCCACGGTGGGGCATTCGCATGTGCTGCCGCCGAAACTGCGCACGGAGGATGGGGCGCGGGGGGTGTTGATCCGGATGATCCACAAGGTGGCGGCGAGATTGCGGCGGCTCAATTACTGGGCGGGCCGGCTGGAGGTCTATCTCTCCTTCACCTTCTTTGAAAGCGGCTGGAACGCCTCGATGGCGCTGGGAATGTGCCAGGACACGCAGACGATGATTCAGGCGTTCGAGGCCCTGTGGCCGCTGCGGCCAAGATTCAGCGCCCCGGTCCAGGTGGCGGTGACGTTGTATGATCTGGTGCCAAATCAATCCACCAGCCCGCCGTTGTTTCCGGCCGAACAACGTCGGTTGAAACTGGCCACGACAATGGATCGGCTTAATGAACGGTTCGGGCCGGACACGGTTTATTTTGGCGCGATGCACGAGTCGAAGGAGGCCGCCCCCACCCGCATCGCCTTCACGCAGATTCCGGAATTGACCGGTTGGGAGTAACGGCAACGGGGAATAAAATGCGGGTGTGAAGCGTACGATGATGCAATGGGCCGTGTTGCTGGGGTTGTCCGCGATTTTGGGCGTGGCGACGGCCTTGTGGCATCCGCATGGCCCATCGTTTGCCCAAATCATCCTGCCGGCCGATGCGGTGTCGGCCCAAACCGCCCGGCGGTGGGGCGGGCATGTCTTGTGGATTGATGTGCGGGCCGAGGAAGAATACCAGCGGGGGCACATTCCGGGGGCGCTGCGGTTGAATGAGCGGGAATGGGAGAAACTGTTGCCGGCGGTGCAAGAGATTGATCTGGGAGGCCGTGCGATTGTGGTGTATGGACAACAGGCAACTTCCGATGAGCCGGGAAAAATCGCACAGCGCCTGCGGATGATTTTTCCTGATACGCCCGTCTTCACGCTGGCCGTCGGGTGGCAAGCATGGCAGGAGGGTGGGCCATGAGTTGGAAGAAATGGATATTGTTGATCCTTCGGCTGGGAGTGGCCGGGGTATTTATTTATGCGGGTGCGGTCAAACTGGCCGATCCGCTGCGTTTTGCCACGCAGATTCGGGCCTATGAATTGACCGGCTTCGTCGGTGGGGCGGTTCTGGCGGTTTGGCTTCCCTGGCTGGAACTGCTGTGCGGATTGGCGCTGCTGGCCAATCGGATGGTGAGCGGGTCGCTGCTTTGGTTGGTGATGTTAATGCTGATTTTCACGGCCGCGCAGGCGAGCGCCATGGTTCGCGGCTTGAGGCTGGATTGTGGCTGTTTTGGTGGATCCGATGCGACTATCCATCCGCTTTGGTTGATGGGTCGGGATCTGCTGATTCTATTGGTGGTGTTGGCCCTTTCATGGATCAAATGTCGATGCGCCACTACGCAAAAATGAGTCGGCGCGGTATTCTGGAATGTCATGCAAGGAGTCACGGCCGCACTGGTGGCGTTTTTCTTCGTCTGCGTGGTCTTCCCAAGCCTGGTCAAAAACCGGCCGCAGTATTATGCCGCGATGGCGGCAATCGTGCTCATCATTTTACTTGATGCGGTGGCCCACATGATCAGCGGCAAGGAACCGGGAGCGTTCGCCGTCGTGGCGTATGTGTTCACCGCCATTTTGCAGGTTGGGGCAATCGTGCTGATGTTCCTATCCACCGGCGGCCTGACCGCCCGCGAACTGGCCGGCGACATGAAACGGGCCTATGAGGTGATGCGCCGGGGAGAAGAACAAAAATCCATCATCATCCCCCTGACCGGCCAAGTTCCATCGCCCAAAGCGGATCCCAACCCCGCCCCTTCGATCCATGTCATCGACCCGAATCACCCGGAACGGTAAGCCAGACATAAAACAAATAGCGATTGCGTGTTTAACCTCGCGGCGCAAATTGAGTACGGTATTGTGCCGGAGTAATGCCATGGTCCTTGCGGAAGGCATGATGTAGTGTGGCGGCTTCGCCGTATCCGGTATGGACGGCGATTTGTTTGATCGGCGTGCGGGTTTCACGCAAAAGGCGCGATGCTTCACGCAGACGCAGGTCGCGTAGAAATGCACCGGCGGTGCGTCCATAATGTTGCTCAAAACGGGCACGAAAATGACTGAAAGAAAGCCCCGCACGTTGCGCCAGGTGGTGAACGGTGATGCCGCGAGACAGGTTCTGCGCGGCCCATCCAACCAGTGCATCGAAAGAGACATCGGATGTGCTACCAGTCATCGGCCCAATCGCCTGTTGATTTGATCGTCGGGACAGCCCACCCAGTATCAACGTCAGCAGGGCACAACGCATTTCATGGACCAGAGGTGTGGGTTCAACGGTGGCCAGTTTCATCGCGCGGGCGACATCCGCTTCGATCCGCCATCCCGACTCGGCGGGGTAGGCTTGAAAGCCATTGCGCAGTTTTACCAAACCGTCAAATGGCGGGTGATTAGGGGAATCATGGTGGTCGTCGATTGCAAAATGCTGCACGGATGCCCGCGAGAGGTCGGCCAGAGAATAACCTTCAAAATGGGTATGCGGATAAATCAGGATCGACTCGCCGCTGTGCAATTCAAGCTCTTTACGCCGGCAAATGCGTAGCTTGACATGACCTGCGTGGATAAACAGCAGGTCAAAATACGGCCAAACCGCCGGTCCGATTCGCCGAACGTGGTCAAACTCACCATAACTATGAAGGTGGAAACGAATCATCCTTTGGTATTCGGTCAACATCAGGATAGCGGCAATTATGACAACAAAACGGCAATATTCACAATAGACTGCTTCATATACAAGTATAATATTGAGGGAACGGTCGTATTTAAAGGTAATATTCTCAATCAGGAGCAAATCCAATGACCATCCTCACCCCCACGCAAATCAAGGAATCGTTTGATCGCGATGGCTATGTTGTGATCCCCTCATTTCTCAATCCGCTTCAGGTGGCTCAAGTTCAAAGCCGCATGGATGAGTTTGTGCGGGAGGTCGTGCCATATCTACCGGCAAAGCATAAGTTCTATGAGGACAAGGACCGCCCTGAGACGCTCAAACAGCTTCAGGACCTGTCAAACCATGATCCTTTTTTCGGACGGATGTTCTTTAGCGAACAATTTGTCGGCGTAGCCGAGCTGCTGCTGGGCAGTGCGGTGCAGGGGGCGAACCTCCAATGGTTCAACAAGCCGGCGAAGATCGGCTCACCCACGCCGCCGCATCAGGATGGGTATTATTTCATGCTCGAGCCCAACGAAGCAGTCACGATGTGGTTGGCGTTGGATGAGGTGGATGAGGCCAACGGCTGCGTGCGATACATCCCCGGCTCGCATCGCAAGGGCATTCGGTCGCACGCGCGGACGACGACGCTGGGGTTTTCGCAAGGCATTTCCGATTACGCGGACGCCGACTACGCAGCGGAGGTTCCGATTCACGCCAAACCCGGGGATCTGCTGGTTCACCACTCGTTGACGATCCACCGTGCCGATGGCAATACAAGTAGTGACCGCTCTCGGCGGGCGCTGGGTTTTGTCTATTACGCCCGTCATGCACGCGAAGATTTCGATCGCAAGGCGGCCTATCAAAAGTCGCTGACGCGGGAACTGGCTGAAGCTGGTAAGCTGTAAGGCCAGGACATCGACTGTTCGAGGATTTCTCGGAAAAGCCGCCCAGTTCCATCATTTCTCCCCGAATTTCTGTCGGCTGAAGGGGTGTGTGGCGCTGCGCTCGGATGTAGTCTCGTAAACCACTGGATTCTCAATCGGCTCGAACAACAATAATTGGCGTAACACCTGTCTTATTATTAGAATACGGTCAGCCAAAAGGGGGCGATGCGGCTTTGTCGGACCGAAGGAGCCATGAATGGATTTGAGTCTGCTGCTGGCACAGGTGCCGGTCGGGGAATACATCAGCGTCTGGAAGACGATTCCGCTGGTGGTGGTCTTTCTGATCTGGGCGCGATGGTTGACGTGGATGGACAAGGATGCGCCGGCGGCGCATCTGCCGCGCATCGAGAACAACATCGGCCAGATGTCAGCGGGGATTTTGGCGCTGATCCTCTTTTTCTACATGGGAGGATTCTGGGCCGCGTTCGGGGTCATGCTGCTGGTGATGCTCGTCGCGGCGGCGGCCTATTTGTTCATCCGGTATCGCAAAGTCGGGCTGGGGGATCTGCAAAAACAATTCAGCGACTGGATCAAGAGCTTTGGCCGCAAGCCGGCCGAGGTCACGGTGGCCGAGGGTGAGGTGTTGTTGTTCAACCGCGCCGGCTCGCCGGTGGCCGCGCCGCCGGCCGAGACACCCGAACGGGCCGCATATGATTCCGTCCAGCAAATACTGACCGATCCATTGCGTAAAGGGGCGCAGCGCATCGATGTGACGCCCAGCGAAGGGGCGGCCGCGGTGCAGTTTGAGGTGGATGGGGTGTACTACAATTCCTTGTCATTACCTCGCGGCGCGAGCAGTGGGGCGGTCTCATTTGTGAAAAATCTGGCCGGCCTGGATCTCAAGGAAAAACGCAAGCCACAGGCGGGCGGTTTCCGCGCTACGCTCGATGGCAAGCGCCGTGAGCTGCAACTGATGACCAGCGGCAGTTCATCGGGCGAATCCATGACCCTTCGCACTGATGCCAAGACCCGCCATTCGCTCACACTTGATCAACTTGGGTTGTCCGAATCGCAAATGGTGAAGATCAAGGAATCGGTCGCCGACAACAAGGGGATCGTTCTGGTCAGCGCCCCAAGCGAACATGGCCTGACATCCTTGTTGTATGCCCTGGTTCGCTCCCACGACGCCTTTTTAAGCCATATCATCACCGTCGAGCGCGACCCGGATCAGGACCTTGAAGGGATCACACAGGAAAATCTCCCGCGCAGCGCCACCAACACCGAAGAGACCGAGCGCGTGCAATGGGTGATCGACCGCGAACCGGATGTGTTCATGATGAACGAGGTGCGCGATCCCAAAAGCGCCTCGATCCTCATCAAATTTGCCGCCGCCGGCCATCGCGTCTACATCGGCACCCGCGCCGCCAGCACATTTGAGGCCCTGTCCAACTGGCGAAAAATTGTCGGCAACGACAAACAGGCCATGCAGCATCTGGAATTGATCATCAATGGCCGGGTGCTGCGAAAACTCTGCACCGCCTGCAAGGTGGGATACGCCCCCGACCCCGCCACGTTGCGCAAAATGAACATGGACCCTGACCGCATCAGCAAGCTCTTTCAGGCCCGCACCGAACCGCTGCGTGATGCCAAGGGGAATCCGCTATCGTGCGAATTCTGCCATGACCTGCGATTCCACGGCCGAACCGGCATTTACGAAATCCTGCAGGTGGACGATGAAGTGCGTCAAATCGTCACTTCCGGCGGATCGATCAATCAACTGAAAGCCATCTTCCGCAAGCAGCGTTCCAAGTATTTGCAGGAACAGGCGTTAAGCCTCGTCGAGGCGGGCGATACCAGCATTCAGGAGGTTTTGCGGGTCTTAAAAGCGGGCAGTGAAGGGTCGAGCCGCCCCGCATCCCGGCCACCCGATAAGGGACCGCAAAACCCACAAAACCCGGCCGTCGCGTAGTCGTCAACCTACTATGACCGGCCGGTTTCATCGCCGGCCGCTTTCGAGAAATCCATGAGCCTTTTCAACATCATCATCATTGTCCTGATCGGCCTGATCGCCTTTTTTCACTATGTCCAGGGTTTTTTCGGCGCCACGATCTCGGCCTTCATCGCCATCATCGCCGCGATGCTGGCATTTGGTTATCACGAGACGCTTGTGATGATGCTGCTCAAGGGGCGTTTTGGCGATCAGGCGCTGGCCATGTCGCTGATCATTCTCTTCGCCGCGATATATGTCATCCTGCGATTGATCTTTGACAAAGCCATTCCCGGCAACGTTCGCTTTCCGGCCGTGGTGGACAAGGTCGGCGGCGCGATCATGGGAATCATCGCCGGCATCTTCGCCACCGGCATCTTTGCCCTCGCGGCCCAGTCTCTGCCGTTTGGCACGACCATCGCCTATTTTTCCCGCTATCCGGTCACCGACCGTCCAGTCAAGGTGACCATCGACAACCGGATGTACGATGCGCAGGTTTTCGACGAAATATCGGTTGACCAAATCGGCGCCAGTGCTGATGTCGAAGACAACGCCCGCGCTCAATCGCTATTCCCATCGGTCGATGAGATGGTGCTGGGATTGGCCGACCATCTCAGCGGCGGCTCATTGGCCGGCCAGCGAACCGTCCATTCGATCCACCCCGATTACGCCATGGAGATGTTCGCCAGCAGGCTGGGCGTACAGCCCGGCGCATCTCACACCGCCATCAACATTCCCGGTGTGGCCGAATGGGTAAAAGTGAATGGTGTCTATTCGCTGTCACAGGTTGCCCAGTCGGATGCGGAGGTGAGTACGATTCGCACCCGCAAGTTACCGGTGATCCTCAAGCCCGCTACGGATCAGGTATTGCTGGTGGTTCGCACCATTTTCGACATCAACGCCACCGACAAGGACAAGATTTTCCGCTTCAGCCCCGGCGCTGTCCGGCTGGTGGCCAATGGCAAAAATTATCATCCCATCGGTACGCTTGAAAATGCCAACCTGCTGATCAACAACCGCGTCGATGATCCGCTTTTTGTTTCAATCACCGGCGAGGACATGGGGGCCGATCTGGTTTTTCTGGTGAACGAATCGGATGTCGCCCAAGGCGCAAAGGATGAAGGACTGACCATCAACCCCGGCGTCTTCATTGAAGTCAAACGGCTGGCCAAGGTAGATCTGGCCGGCAAGAAAATCGACCCTTCGATTTCACCATCGCCATTGATCCAGGTTTTGCGTAAAGGGGCAACCCAGAAACAACCGGCCGCTCCCGGCCCCACCCCCGGCCCGCCGGGAATGCCTGGCATGCCCGGCCCTCCCGGTGCGATGCCCGGCGCGCCCGGCGCCGCCATCCCCGCACCGTTTCGTTACAGCAACATCGATGGTTCGCGCAGTCTTTTCACCTCCATCAATGTCGGCACCCCCGATGACAACGTCCGCAACGGCCAGATCGCCTCGGGCACGTTTTCACTGACCGACCGCAAATTTTCCATGCTCAACATCACCGCCGTGGATTCGATTCAGAGGATGGCGCAGGGTGAATATGTCGTGCGCGACATGTATGTTCCGCCGGGCATGACGATGGTGCAGATCAGCGGCTTCGCCAATCCACAGGAAAATGCCGACAAGTGGGCATGGGCCAATTCGCTCGGTGACATTGAATTGGTGGACGCCGCCGGCCGGCATTACAAGCCTAACGGCGCCTGGACCAGCATCAAGCAGGGGACCAGCGACAAACTCATCGCCCAATATCGCGCCGACGGGCTGGTGATGGGCCTCAATCGAGAAGAGGGCACGCCCACCGATTTGTGGATCGCCTATGTCGTCCCCGCCAACACCCACATCCGATCACTCGATTTTCGCAACCAGCCGATCCAGAACTTCGATCAGGTCATTCCCTGACCGCTGATTGCATCTCTCCAGATGCCGATTTCGCCGATTTGATGACCAGCTTGCCATTGCGGGCCAGTTCCGCCAGCGTCTGCTTGCCCATCACCGCAACGATCTCCACCCGGTCATCCATAAATTCCCTCCCGTTCACACGGCTGTGCGATTCGATGAACGCCAGCAGCCGGCCATCGGTCACATCCGCCTCCAGCGTTACCTCCACTTGCTGGCCAAGCACATGTCGATAGACCGTCTCATGCAGCTCATCCAACCCTTGTCCCGTCTTGGCGCTGATGGGAATGGAGCCGGGATACAACGTTCGCCATGTCGGCCAAGCATCGGCCCCTTCCTCAACATCAATTTTGTTTAACAGCAAAATTTCCGGCTTGTCCTTGGCCCCGATCTCCTCCAACACCTGATGCACGCTCCTGAATTGCTGCTCGGCGTGCGGATGACCCACGTCCAGCACATGCAGCAGCAGGTCCGCATGAACCGCCTCCTCCAACGTCGCCTTAAATGATGCCACCAGATTGTGCGGCAGATCACGCACGAACCCCACCGTGTCGCTCAGCAGCACCTCGGTACCGCGTTCCAGCCGCCACGCGCGGGTTTTGGTGTCCAGCGTCGCGAATAGTTTGTCATCGGCGTAGGTTCCCGCCGCCGTCAGTGTGTTGAACAGCGTGCTCTTGCCCGCGTTGGTGTCCCCGACAATGCAGACCGTGAAATGTTCCTGATTGCGTTTGGCCACCAGCCTCGACTTGCGGTCCTGGATTTTATCGATCTCACCTTTGAGTTCGGAGATCCGTTTTCGCACCAGTCGACGGTCGATTTCCAACTGCTGTTCGCCCGGGCCGCGCGTGCCGATGCCGGCCGGCGCGCCGCCGGCGATGCGTTCCAGATGCCCCCACATCCGCGTCAGTCGCGGATAGGTGTACTGCATCTGCGCCAGTTCCACCTGCAACTTGGCCTCGTGCGTTTGTGCCCGCCCCGCAAAAATGTCCAGAATCAATTCCGAGCGGTCCAGAACCTTGATCCCCTCGCCACGTTTGCTTTGCGCCTCTTCGTTGATGATCTTTTCCAGCGAGCCGATTTGTCCGGGCGACAAATCATTGTCAAACACCACCACATCCGCCTTGTTTTGCATGGCCAGTTGGGCAATCTCAATCGCCTTGCCGCTGCCGACGTATGTGCCCGCGTCCGGGTGTTGGCGTTTTTGTAAAATCTGCCCGACGACCTTCGCGCCGGCCGTCTTGGCCAGCGAACCCAGCTCCCCCAACGGATTGCGCGGATCGGCCGTCGATTGCGGCAAAATCACCCCCACCAGCACCGCCCGCTCCTGGTGGACCGACAATTCCGTTCGCTTCAACTCTGCCAATCGACCGATGCTCCTTTCGCTGTGACCAATGCCATTATACCGCAATCGTGTCACATTATTTCAACGCGCGGCCAACCACCGCCTGAACCGCGGCGATTTTCCGCTCGGCGGTGGGGCGGTCGGGGGCTTCGGCGATGATCCGCATGATCGGCTCGGTGTTGCTGGGGCGTGCATGAACCCACGCCGTGGGCCAGTCAATGCGAATCCCATCCTGCGTGTCGATCTTTTCGCTGGCGAATTCCTTTTTGACCGCCTCGACCGCGCGGTTGGCATCCTCTCGCCGACACTCAAATTTGGTCTTGATGATCTGGTATCGCGGAATCTCCGTAACCAGTTGCGAGATCGTTTTGCCGGTGGCGGCCATCAGATTCAGGATATATCCAATCGCCACCAGACTGTCGCGGCCGGGGACGATGCGGGTGTCGATCACGCCGCCGTTCCCTTCGCCGCCAATGACCGCGTTGTGCTTCATCATCGCCTGCACCACATTGGCCTCGCCGACCGGTGTGCGGACCACCTTCGATCCATTGGCCGCGGCGATGTCATCCAGCATCCGGCTGGTGGAGAGATTGGCACATGCCACGCCGGGCCGTTTGCTCAATATCCACTTGGCGCACAACGCCAGCGTGTATTCCTCGCCGATGTACGTCCCGTTTTCATCCACCACCGCCAATCGGTCGGCGTCCGGGTCCTGCGCAAAACCGACGGCCGCCTTCTGTCGCCGCACCTCATCGGCCAAACCGGTCAAATTCGCCTCGGTCGGTTCCGGCTCATGTTGAAACTGACCATCGGGCGTTCCATTGAGATGCACCAACTGGCAGCCGAGTTTGCTCAACAATGTCGCCGTGGCGACACATCCCGCCCCATTGACGCTGTCCAGCACCACCTTGAATCGCTTGGTCGAGATGCCCAGCACATCAACGTGATCCAACACCCGCTTGTTGTGCAACGCATGAGTTTCGCTGTTACGCTGCGGCGGGATCAACTGCCCCACGCGGACAAATCCCGGCTGGTTTTCGTTGAACAACTGTTTAACCCGTTCCGCCTCTTCCGGCGGCAGGGCGACGGCCTGGTGATTGAGCATTTTCAGCCCGTTCCATTGGATGGGATTGTGCGACGCCGTGGCGATCATCGCGCCGTCGGCCTGCAAATGCTTCACCATCATCGCCACGCCGGGGGTGGTGACGACATCCAGATCGATCACTTCCGCGCCAGATGCAACCAGCGCCGACAATGCCGCATCGCGCACCCAATGCCCCGATGGCCGAGAATCTCGCCCAAATACAATGCGTGGCGGCCTGCTTGGATCAGGACGTGGCGACGATTGCAACCACAAGGCAAACGCCGCCGCCATTTGCCCCACCACCGGCGGCGTCAACGTCCCACCCACCGTCCCCCGCATCCCCGATACCCCGATCATCAATGCTTCCATCGACCATCACCTGTTAATGTGAATGTTTCACCCCGGCCCAAGACTGACAATGGTCATCGGATCAAATGAAAAATCATCCATCAACTGCTGCAATGATTTTGGCGTCACCGCCAGCAGTGTCTCCATGTCCTGTTCCAGCGAGCGATATTCCTTGTTGTAAATCCACTGGCTGCCGATGGACCGCATCCGCCCCAGCGGCACTTCTCCCTGCAATACGATGCCGCTGGCGATTTTATTCTTGGCCCGATCGACCTCATCGTTGTTCAGGTCGCGACGGATTCGTTGCAGTTCATCAAGCGCGATCTTCATCGCCTGTTTGGTGCGTTTGGGGTCGGTTGTCAGGGCAAAATAAAAACTCCCGCATCCATCGTGCGGGTAAAACCCAAAGTCCGCATCCTCGGCGATGGCGTTGTCCACCAGCGCCCAATAAAAACGCGAACCATCCGAATCACCAATGACATCCGCCAGCACCCTGGCCGCGAACCGCCGCTCATCCTGGGCACTGGGGCCGGGGGTCATCCCCATCGTATAACATCGATTGAGCTTGGCATCGACCAAATCCTGTTCCTGCGGCTTATACAATGGCAACGGCTGATCGCGCGCCGCCTGCACCTTTGGCCACAATCCCATATACCGCTCGGCCAGTTTCACCACCTCATTGAAATCCATGTTGCCGGTCACCGACAAAACCATGTTCCCCGGCCCGTAATGGCTGTTGAAATACCCCGCCATCTGATCGCGCTTCAGATTCCGGATCGACTCGGCCGGCCCCAGCACGCTTTGCGACAGCGGATGATTGCCAAAATGCAACTCCATTAGCTTCTCATAAAGCCGATGTCCCGGATCATCCAGATACATCGCGATCTCTTCGAGAATGACCTTCTTTTCCGTGTCAAAATCGCTTTGTCGAATCGCCGGTCTCAGCAGATGAGCCAGATGCTCAACCGCCTTCTCAGTAAACTCCGGCAAAACATTGGCGTAATACGCCGTCATCTCCTGACTGGTAAAGGCGTTGTATCGCGCGCCGATCTCATCAAATATCCGGTTGACATCCTCCCAGGTGTACCGATCCGATCCCTTGAACATCATGTGTTCCAGAAAATGCGACACACCGTTGATCGATGACTCCTCATCGCGCGATCCCGTCTTGACGAACAATCCGGCCGCAAAACTATGCGCATCCGGATTGATCTCGGCCACGATGTCCAAGCCGTTGCTTAATGTCTGATGATGAAACTTCAGCGGCATAAATTAAATCCTTATTCCGGCAGGCGCAGTTCCTTTGGCCCGACAATCACCATCGTGAACGGCCCGGGGCGGTGGCTCGCCAGATACGCATTCACCTGCTCCAGCGACACCGAATCGACCGCGTTTTTAATCTCATCGAGCGTGCGAATCCGCCCGCGAATGAAATAATCATGGGCAATCGCCCCCGCGCGGGCGCTGGTCGACTCCCCCTGCATGATCGTCGCGGCCTTCAGGCCGGTCTTGGCCCGCGTCAGTTCCTCGATGGTGATCCCATCGCTCAGGCGATGCAATTCACCCACCAGACAATCCAGCGTCGCCTGGGCGCGATCATTGCTTGTGCCGGCATACCCCATGATGCTCCCCTGCGTTTTCAGACTGCTGTATCCGGCCCAGACGCTGTAACACAACGCCCGTTTTTCCCTCACTTCGGTGAACAACCGCCCGCTCATCCCGCCGCTGAGCACCTCCACCGCCAGCCGAACCACATAATAATCCGGATGGTCTTCCGTGATCGATGGATACGCGATGCCGATGTGCGTCTGCTCGCTCTGCTGTGGCTCATGGTGATACATACCCGGCGGCGGCATGATCCGCAATTCGTCGCCAACGCCAGACTTCCACGCGCCAAAATGCGCCTGTGTCTGTTCGCGCAACGCGTTGAAATCAACATTCCCCGCCACCGCCAGAATCGCGCCGCCGGCATGAAACCGATGCCCAAAATCCGCCCGGCACAAATCAAGCGTCAGTTTTTCCAGGTCCTCCTTCGTACCCATCGAATTGCGCCCAAACGGCGATGGAAAATGCCATTCCCGCAGCTTCACCAGCAACTTTTGTCTTGGATCATCGTCCAGCCCCGCCAGCGCCTGCAATGCCAGATCGCGGGCGGCGTCAAAGCCGCTTTGAGGCATCTGCGGCCGCTGAACAATGTCAGCATACGTCGCCAGGCCGGTCATGACATTTTCCGCCAATGCCGCGCATCCCAACCGGGTGTGATGTACCCCGACGCTCGATGCGCGTTGCAGCCCCAGACTGTCGAGATAATCGGTCAAGGCGTGGCTGTCGCGGTCGCCGGCCCCGCGCAGGATCAGGTCGGATATTACGGTCGACGAGCCGGTGCGGTCCACCGGGTCCGTACAAGACCCTGCCGGGACCAACAATGACATCGCCGCCGACTGCATGGCGGGCATCTTCTCGGCCAATAGTGTCAGGCCGTTTTCAAATGTGTGCTGAAAATAACGTTCGCCCAATGAGGCTCCTTCGTGCGGACAAAGAGGTGCGAAATTATAGGCGCTCGGCGTCTTGTGAGTAATGCTTGCCGGTCAAAAAAATCATAACTTTCGCTATTCCAACGGGTTAATCACCATCCCCGTGGCCAGTTTGGGATAAAAATAGGTGCTCTTCTGCGGCATGACCTCACCATGCTTGCCAAGCTCTTCCAATGCGTGCAACGGTGTCGGCTTCAAGATCAACGCCAATTGATAAGCTCCGCTGTCCACCTGCGAAGCAATGGCGTGCGGGTCGGCCGTGTAACCTTTGGTTAACTCCTTACCGCCATTGAACTTGGGTTGAATCACCTCATCCAGCAGATAACGCTGCAAGATCGCCACATCCAATGAACGCCACGCATCGCTCTGATTGGGTTCATAGGGCTTGAGGATTTGCTCGTTTTTCAGGCGCAGAACATAGAGCTTTTTCGTTTTGCCATCGTACAGGCCAAAGCTGTGGCCGGGGTATCCGGCAAGGGTTTGGGCGAACTCATCCACATGGTCCGGCCGAAGGGGCGTGGTGATGACTTCAAAGTCATTGCCCAATGCGGCCGTAAACCCAGCCATATCAAACCCTTGCAACCCGCCAATCAGTCGATGTGTCGGCAGGATCAGCAATCCGGGATCCTGCATCCCCACCAGCACGAACATGCACCAGTTGGCCGGGTGGTTGGGCGGGAGTGGCCCGCCATTTTTTTCCTCCATCTCCTTTTTGTATTGCAGCGCGGTGGTGTATCGATGATGCCCATCGGCGATGTAGATGGGGGTCTCTTTCATCATGTCGATCAACTGATTTTCAACCTCGGCGTCGATCACGGTCCACAGGTCGTTTTTCACCCCTTCCAACGTGCCGGTCAGATAAGGCTTGGCGACTTTGCTGTAGAGCAGGTTAGTGATCTTATTTCGCGGATCGCTGAACAGGCCGAAGATCGGCGATAGCTGAACCTTGGTGGCCCGCATGAGTTTCAGTCGATCTTCAATCGGCCCTTTGTAGGTTTTTTCATGGGGTACGACCTGTCCCTGTCCAAATTCCGACAGGCGAACCAATGCGATAAACCCACGTCGATGAAAACTCCGCCCGCCATGTTCATAGGTTTGCGAATAGACATAAGTGGCGGGGCGTTGGTCGCGTTGAAGGATGCCTTTGGCCAGCCAATCCTTCAGCGTGGCGGCCGACTGGGCGTACACCTCATCCGGCCCGGCGGTCTTGGCCGGCAGGTGCGGCAGGTCGATGTTGACAATGTTCTCCGGCGAGGCGGCCTGAAGTCGCGTCTTGCCCTTATCATCCAGCACATCGTACGGCGGGGCGATGACGTTGGAAAAATTGAGTTCCGGACGCTTGGCGTAATGTATCCCCGCGAAAGGTCGAATCCTGGCCATGATATCTCCTATTGTGGACGGCTATGCTTGTTTGGCGAAATATAATTTGGATTCCAGCGGGTCAGCCTTCATGCCATCCTCGCCCGGCTGCCAATCGGCGGGGCAAACATCTCCATGTTCGCGAACAAACTGGAATGCCTGAAGAATGCGAAGGGTTTCATCCACCGACCGACCAACACCCAGATTGTTGATTGTGGCGTGTTGAACGATTCCATTGGGGTCAATCAGAAACAACCCACGCAACGCGACGCCTTCATCAGTCAATACACCATAGTCGCGGGCCATGCTGCGGTTCAAGTCAGCCAGCAGGGGATAACGCAACCCCTGAATACCACCTTCTTTACGAGTCTTGTCGGTCCATGCCAGGTGGGAATATTTACTATCCACGCTGACGCCGACCAGCTCGGCGCCGAGCTTATGAAATTCATCATACCGGTCGGAGAAGGCGAGGATTTCAGTCGGACAGACAAAGGTGAAGTTCAACGGATAAAAGAAGACCACAAGCCACTTTTTCTTATAGTCATCCAGCGAAACCTTGTGAAACTGGCCCTGATGAACCGCATCAAGCGAAAACTGGGGTGCTGGTTTACCAACAATGGCGTTCATTCTTAAAACCTCTTGTGTGAAATTGAACAACGGCAGGTCAACCATCCCCGCCGGAAGGGCAGAAAAGTAGGGGATTGGAGCCGATATTTCAAGCCTTGGATTGGCTACATTGTTGTTTTGGCAAGCGTATTCATCCTTCGGGTTTAATCGCATAAACCTTCACGCTCGCCGCATATTCGTTGATGTTATATTGGCTTAACAGGTCGCTCAGCGGCCGATGCAGCACCTTGGCGGCGACGGGTTTGTCGTTTTGTGTAACCTTTTGGTTGATGGAAACCTGCACCATCGACGGCGAACAGCATCCACTTTGCCCATCCGCCTTGGAATAAGCATTGAGGTCCTTGCCGCTGTCGATGACCTGCACCGCATCAAAACCGGCCGCCTGCAAGCCATCTTGAAACTCATTGATCTGGATCGCACCGGCAATGCACCCGACATACGCATATATATTCTTCGCCAATTCCGCTGGCAGGGGCTTTTTGAGTGCGATGTCGCTGATGGCCAATCGCCCGCCCGGCTTAAGAACACGAGCCATCTCGCGATAGACGGCCGGTTTGTCGGGGGCGAGATTGATCACGCAGTTGCTGATGATGCAATCCACCGACCCACTGGCGATTGGCAATTTATCGATGGTGGCCTGATGGAATTCCACATTCCCAGTCCCCGATAATTCGGCATTTCGACGAGCCAGTTCAATCATCCGTGGCGTCATGTCAATGCCGATGGCCTTGCCGGTTGGGCCGACTTTTTGAGAAGCAAGAAAAACATCCAATCCCCCTCCACAACCCAGATCCACCACGACTTCGCCACTTTTGAGGCTGGCAAATGCCGTGGGATTTCCACAGGACAAACCCATGTTGGCTTCGGCCGGTATGGATGACAACTCTTCGGGCGTGTAGCCAAACGCCTCGGCCACCGCCTTTATACCGCTGTCACGACTGGACAGTCCACTGGCGGCCACCTCTCCATATTTGTCTTTGACCGAATCGATCTTGTTTTGATTCATGGCATTTCCTTTTGTTTGGTTGCATTTTCAGGAACAGGGGAATAACAGTTCACTTTTCCAGATTGTCGGCGGCAAAGGTCCGCCGGGTTTTGCTTCAAGATGTCCGCCAGCAGCTTGTCGTCATCTTTTGTTTGTGAGGATTGCTCCAGTGCATTGAAGGTCCATGCAATTGCCTGCTGGACAATCGGCGTGGGGTTGGCTGGCAGGGCATAATACATCCAGCGGGCCTGCTTGCGGGCATCAACCAGTTCCGCCCGCTTCAGGATCGACAGGTGTTTGGATGTCGTGGATGGAGCGAGGCAAAGAAGTTCAACAATCTGACAAACGCATAATTCACCATGCCGAAGCGCCAACAGCACCCGTGTGCGATTCATATCCGACAAGGCGGTGGCAATATCCAAAAAATCACGAATCATATATTCTCAATTCGCCACATAACGAAATATAGGTCGGTCTTTGGTCAGGGTCAAATGAGTGGTTATTTTTCAGCAATCAGCCCCCGTCCACCAAACCCGATGCTTCTACCGGCCATCTTTCTTTGTTGCTATCCTCCGCAACCATGAAATCGGTCCGATGGGGTGTATCAGGGATGCGCATGAGAATTCGGCCGGAGACAGTGCTGCTTTTGCTGGCGTTTGTCATCGGGGTGTTGACGGCCGGCGCGGCGGTGGGTTTCCATGAATTGATCGAAGTGATTCGCGGGGTGTTGTATGAACGCATCAGCCCGGGGGTGCTGTATGGGAAGTGGATTTTCCTGCTGGTGCTGATCCCGGCGGGCGGTGGGTTGGCGGTGGGGATTCTCACGCGATACATCATCCGCATTCGTGAAGGACGGGGAATTATTGACGTGATGGAATCGGTCAGCCGAACCGGCGGGCGGATCGACCCGAAGGTGGCTCTGGAACGCATCGTGACGGCGGCGATCACCATTGGTTCGGGTGGGTCGGCCGGCGCGGAGGGGCCGATCGTGCAGATCGGGGCGGGGATCGCTTCTGGGGTGGGGAGGCTGTTTCGTGTCGCCCGACAACACGGGCCGGTCTTGATCGGATGCGGGTCGGCCGCTGGAATATCGGCGATTTTCAACGCGCCAATCGGCGGGGTGCTCTTTACACTGGAAGTGATCTTGCGGGATTTTTCCATTCGGACCTTCGCGCCGGTGGTGGTGGCTTCGGTGATCGCCAATTTCGCCACGCAGTCGATTTTTCAGCAGGTCTTTCACCAGCCATACGCGGCGATCTTCACGCTTCCACGGATGGACATCCCCATCGAATTTCATTTTTCCCAGGTGTGGAGTTTCGCATTGCTGGGTGTGCTGTGCGCCATCGTGGGGGTTTGCGTCACGAGGTTGATGCATTGGATGGAGGTGCGGTTTGAGAAAATGCGTGTGCCGACGGCCGTCAAACCGGCGATTGGTGGGGCGTTTCTGGGTGGGATGGGAGTGATCTACATCGTGGCGCTGGGGTGGGGGCTGGGGAAGCAGAAATTCATTCCGTGGTCGCTCTATTCGATGCCGGCCTTTTTTGGAGATGGTTATGGCGCGGTCAGGCCAATGCTGGGGCCGGAGTTTTATCATCAGTTTCATTGGGTGTTTTTGCTGCTGGTGCTGGGTGTGCTGTGTGTGACGAAAGTGGTGGGAACCTGTCTGACGCTCGGATCGGGCGGTGCGGGAGGAATCATCGCGCCATCGCTGTTTCTGGGAGCGGTCAGCGGCGGCATGGTGGGGGTATTATTGACGGCGGGGGGGATCGGTGGCGAACCCCATGCGTATGCGCTGGTGGGGATGGGTGCGGTACTGGCGGCGGTGGTTCATGCGCCGTTGGCCGCGATGTTGATCACATTTGAGGTGACCCGCGATTATCAGATCGTCGTGCCGGCGATGCTGGCGTGCATCATCGCCACCAGCGGGGCGCGGTTTTTGTATCAGGATTCAATCTACACCATGATCCTGCGAAAACGAGGCGTTCGGCTGGGTGCGGTGGCGGATGTGATGCTGCTGCGCCGGCTGATGGTGGAACAGGTGTCGTTGGAACCGGCGACGGTGGTGCGGATGGATGATCCCTTCATGCGGATATGGGAGATGATCACCTCATCCGAATCCAAGGATTATGTCGTCGTTGATCGTCAGGGCGTGTACGCGGGGATGGTGACGGCCGACGAGATCAAATCGGCCCTGATCGATCGCGAGGCGATCCCACTCCTCACGGTGGGGGAATTGATGCGGACCGATGTGCCGATGGTCCAAAGCACCGACACGCTCGAAGCGGTGTTGGATGTCTTTGCCCGTCACGATGTGGCCCGTCTGCCGGTGGATATTACCGGCAACGAGGGAAAAGTGATCGGCCTGATCTCCCGCGCGGGGTTGATGAAGCGTTACCAGAAGGAACTGGCGGAAGGGTAGTCGATACCAGACTCCAGCCTCTGGCTCATAGCACCCGGCCTCTTTACCATTCCCCCATGTCGAAAAATAAACCGGGATCGGCCGGGATAACCACGGATTGGGATAAGGTTGCGGATTGGTACGACCAGTTGGTGGGGGAGGATGGTTCGGAATATCACAAAAGGGTGGTCCTGCCGGGTGTGATGCGGTTGCTGGATGTCCAACCGGAACAGAACATCATTGATGTGGCGTGTGGACAGGGGGTGCTGTGTCGGCTGTTGCAACAACGGGGCGCCCAGGCAATGGGCGTGGATGCGGCGGCCGACCTGATCGAATTGGCCAAACGTCGCGGACCCGCCTCGATTCGATATCAGGTGGGAGATGCGAAGGAACTGGCCGGCGTACCAATAAGCGCGTTTGACGGAGCGGCGTGTGTCTTGGCGATCCAGAACATTCATCCCATCGGCGCGGTCTTCTCGGCCGTGGCTAAGGTATTAAAACCGATGGGCAAATGTGTGGTTATTATGATGCACCCCTGTTTTCGTTCCCCCAAAGAGACATCGTGGGGTTGGGATGAGGCCCGAAAAACGCAATATCGGCGTGTGGACCGGTATCTGATCCCCCGCAAAAGCCCGATCGTGACCCATCCCGGCAAGGCGCCGGACCAATACACCTGGACGTTTCATCGGCCGATCGAAAGTTACATCAAATCAATGCGACAGGCCGGGCTTCTGGTGGATGCGCTGGAGGAGTGGGCGAGCCACAAAACCAGCACTTCAGGGCCTCGCGCGCACGCCGAAAATGTCGCCCGCAAGGAAATACCCATGTTCTTGGCATTGCGGGCGGTCAAGGTCACAGGCGTTGCACCGGCTTCTTTATCGGAACCGCCGGTAGAAGTGGAAAATGAGCCGACATAAGGCATTTCCATTACCCAAGTGACGGGCTAATTTATCCGATTCACAAATGTTGGACATGGTGGAGAATGGGTGGTGGATTTATGATGGGGTTCTATGCATATCGTTATATTTGAGGGGTGGCGCTGGAATCGATTTGCGCCGTTGGCGCTCAGCCGGCCGGTCTTCACACTGGCAACGGGGATGTCCACGCTGATTGAAAAGCAGTTGCGGTATCTGGAACCGTCGAGGCTGTCGTTGTGGGTTCGTCCGGAGATGGTCGACTATTGCCAGAACCGGTTGCTGCCGAAATTGCCCATGCCGGCGACCGTAAACCAGCCGTTGGACGACCAGCCCGCGCTGCTGGTCAATGGCCGGACGGTTCATCTGACCCGATTTGAACACCCCCATCAGCTCTGCATTGATCTGGATGAACTGGAGTTGGTGCGCAGCGCCTATGTGCAAAGCCCTGGCCTGTCACCAGAGGATGTATTGGGGCGGTCGCAGCGCTGGCAGGACCTTCGGGATCTGCCCAGAACGATGCCGCAGACCCGACTTGCCAATTCGCTGTGCGACCTGATCGGCTGGAATGAGGAATCCCTGGTGGCCGACTGGAGCCGATTGCGGGAGATGCCTCACCCCCGCCCCGCCGGGCCGTTTCATCTGGTGAATGAGTCGGATGTCTGGTTGGAAGAGGGGGTGTCGTTACAGCCTGGATGTGTGCTGGATGCCACGCGCGGGCCGATCTATGTGGGGGATCACGCTTCAATCGGCGCCAATGCGGTTGTTCACGGCCCATGTTTTATCGGGCGGTATTGCCAGATTATGCCACAGACCTTCATCAAGGCGGGCACGAGCATCGGCATGATGTCAAAAGTCGGCGGCGAAATCTCCAATTCGATCCTGCTGGGATACACCAACAAGGTGCATTACGGCTATGTCGGCGACAGCTATGTCGGCAAATGGGTGAATCTGGGCGCGGGAACCACCACCAGCAACATGAAAAACACCTACGGGGAGGTCCACACCCGTATCGAAGGCAAGGAGGTCTGTTCCGGACGGCATTTTCTGGGGTCATTGATCGGCGATCACGTCAAGACGGCCGTGCAATCGGTCTTCAAGGCGGGAAGTTATGTTGGTTTTTGCGGCATGGTCGGACGCGGCGATCATCTGCCACGATACATCCCCAGCTACAGCTTTTTGACCGAGGAGGGTGACCAGCCTTATATGCTGGACAAAGCCATTGAAGTCACCCGCAGGGTTTTCGCCCGGCGCGATCGGGCATGGACGCCCTTGGATGAAAACATCATGCGTTACATCGCCACCATCGCGCCCACCTTCGAGCGATAAGGCTCATCCACGGATTATTTTCACGCCCCAAGTGCCATCGTGGAGACTTCGCTCCTATAATGAAGGAGAGAATTGTTGACGGGAACCGATGGCCAAAAAATCGTTTTATATCATTGACGGACATGCCCACATCTATCGTTCCTATTTCGCGCCGTTTCGCGATTTGACCAGCCCCGCCGGCGAGCCGACCAAGGCAACATACGTCTTCACGCAGATGCTGCTGAATCTGGTTCGTCAGCGAAAGCCGGATTATCTGGCGATGGTGATCGACAGCGGCGACGAAACTGTCTTCCGCAAGGATATTTATCCTCAGTACAAAGCCAACCGAAAGGAACGGCCGGCCGATTTTGAACCGCAGGAACAGCGTATTTTGCGCATCGTCAAGGATGCGGGGGTGCCGATCTTTGTGGTTCCCGGTTTTGAGGCCGATGACCTGATCGCGACGATGGCCAAACGGCTGCAGGGTGGGGATTGGGATGTGTATATCGTCTCCAAGGATAAGGATTTGCGGCAAATCTTGAATGACGGCACGTTCATGTACGATGTGCAGGGGGATGAGGTGATCGACGCGGCGATGATCGAGCAAAAGCATGGTTACACCCCGGCCGAGGCGGTGGAAGTGCAGACATTGATGGGTGACACCACCGACAATGTGCCGGGAATACCGGGAATCGGGGAAAAGACGGCCGCCAAATTGATTAATAAATATGGGCGTGCGGATGCGGTGCTGGATCATCTCAACGAATTGACGCCCAAGATGCGGGAGAGTTTTGAGAAGCACCGCGACAATCTGGCGCTCGCGCGCCCGCTGGTGACGTTGAAAAATGATGTGAAGTTTGATTTTGACCCCGAATCGTGCATCTTTCGCGGACTGAATGCGGCGGGGCTTCGGCCGCATTTTCAGGAACTGGGGTTTACCGGCTTGCTCAGTCGGCTTGAGGATCAGGCCAGCGCACCGCAATCGCCCAAGACGGCATGGTTTAATGAAAGCTTGTTTGGCGATTTAGACAAAGCAAAGCCCGATGGCTCATCGGAAGGAATCCTCACCGCGGAGGGTTGCGATTATCGCCTGGTGGCAACCGAGAACGACTTTGTGGATTTTATGAAACAATTGCGAAGTCAGAAGCGCTTCGCATTCGACACCGAGACCGATGATCTGGGGGCAATGAATTCCAACATGATCGGCATGAGCTTCAGTTGGAAACATGGTCAGGGGTTTTACATCCCCGTGCGCGGGCCGGCCGGGAGCGAACATCTGGAATGTCAAAGAGTATTGCGCGACATCAAGCCGATTCTGGAAGATTCGTCGATCAAAAAGGTGGGACACAACCTGAAATATGACCTGCTGGTGATGCGTCAGGCGGGGGTGCGACTGAACGGCATCGAACTGGACAGCATGGTGGCGATGTTTCTGATCGATCCGGGCCGGATGCAATATGGGATCGATCGGCTGGCGCTGGAGTTGCTGAATTTCCGCAAGGTGGCGACGGCCGAACTGATCGGCAAGGGCAAACAGCAGATATCAATGGAACGAGTTGAATTGGGGCGGGTCGCCCAATATGCCTCGGAAGATGCGGACATTGCGCTGCGGTTGGCCGATTTATTGCAAGCCAGGCTGAAACAATTGCCCGCGGTCAAAAAACTGAATGATGAACTGGAAACGCCGCTGATCAATGTGCTGGCGGAGATGGAACGCAATGGCATCGCCGTTGATCCAAAGGTGCTGAAAGAGCAGAGCGAGGTGCTCGGTGAACGCATCGAGACGCTGCGTGAGCAGATCATGTCGGCGGCCGGTTGCGAATTTAATCCCGACTCCCCAAAGCAACTGGCGGAGGTGCTATTCAACAAACTGAAACTCAAGATCGTCAAACGCACCAAGACCGGCGCCAGCACGGATGTGGAGGTGCTGGAAAAACTGGCGAGTGAACATCCATGCCCGAAGCTGATATTGGAATATCGCAGCCTGGTGAAGCTGAAGAACACCTATCTGGACAATCTGACCGAGTATGTGAACCCGAAAACCGGAAGAATTCACACCAGTTTCAACCAGACCGGCGCCGCCACCGGCCGGTTGAGCAGCAGCGATCCGAATTTACAGAACATCCCCATCCGCACCGATGAAGGGCGGCGGATTCGCTCGGCTTTTGTGCCCGGCGACCGCGAACACAACGTGCTGCTGACGGCCGATTACAGTCAGATTGAACTGCGCATGCTGGCGCATTTCACACATGAGCCGGCGCTGATGAAGGCATTTGACCGCGATGAGGACATTCACCGGGCCGTGGCGGCCGAGGTGTTTGGTGTACCATTGGATCAGGTCAGCCGTGAACAGCGGGCGCAGGCGAAAATCATCAATTTCGGCATCATCTACGGTGTCAGCGCCTATGGTCTGGCCAAACGCATCGACGGCCTGAGCATCCCCGCGGCCGAGGAACTGATCGCCTCATACCACAAACGGTTTCCCAGCATCCACAAATTCCTCCAAAAATGCGTCATGGATGCGCAGGCTCACGGCTATGTTGAAACGATCATGGGCCGGCGTCGTCCGATCCCGGAAATTTCCAGCGCCGTGGTGTCGTTGCGCAACGCCGGCGAACGCATGGCGATCAACAGCGTCGTGCAGGGATCGGCGGCGGACCTGATCAAAATCGCCATGCTCAATGTGCATGATTGCATCCAACGCGAAGGCCGGCCCAGCAAAATGCTGTTGCAGGTGCATGATGAGCTGGTCTTTGAAACCCCCGCTAACGTGGCCGAGGAAGAAGCCGCGATGGTTCGCCGTCTGATGGTGGATGCGGGCAAACAACTTGGTTTGATCGTTCCGTTAAAGGTAGAATCAGGGTGGGGGAAAAACTGGCAGGAAGTGAAATAAATTAACACGGAGCGACAAAACAGTGGAACTGGAGCCAAGTCGCGGTGAATTTCGGCCGGTGGAGGATCGCCGAAGGCGACTTGATGAACCATTGCCCGTTCGTCTGGTGGCGGTTGCGGATGTCAAAATGGTCACAAGACCAAAAGATCGGCCGGCGCTCGATGCGTTTTATCTGAACCTGCTCGAATTTGAACCGATGGAAGTAACCAACGGGCTGGTTTACCGTTCAGACAATTTCAACCTCTGTTTTGAATGGATCGATCAAGGCCCCGTCGTTATGGATATGAAACCGGTGACGATTGAGGTGCGATCACTGGCCCAGATCGAACTGAAATTGATCGAAGCGGAATTGGAATACACCCATCAGCGCGGCCTGTTGGCCGGACGCGACAGTTTGCTGCTGCTGGACCCGGCCGGTAATTGGGTGGAACTGGTCGAAATTCTGCCGATCCGGTGAATGCCAGGAAGAACAGTTACTCTCACAGGCTTCATATCCAATGAACAATAGGCCGGTTGGGATTTGCTTTACAGGCTTTAAGGCCAGTCGTATAGTCGATTGAGTGTGGGCGCCATCGCGGTGGGATGCGTGGATTGCCTGTCTTGACATGAAGGTATTATGAGCGAACAAAACCCGCCGGCGAACGTCAACAACGAGACTTTTCTGCCGCAATCCACGGTTCTGATCGTGGATGACAATCAACAAAACGTCGAACTGCTCCAGGCATTTCTGGAATCGCTGCCGGTGCGGCTGGTGACGGCCGCCGATGGGGTGGAGGCTCTCGAAAAAGTCGAACAGCATCAACCGGACCTGATTCTTTTGGACATCATGATGCCGCGCATGAGCGGTTTTCAGGTTTGTCGCAAACTCAAGGGAGACCCCAAAACCCGAGACATCCAAATCCTGATGGTGACGGCGCTCAACGAACTGGGTGACATCGAGGAAGCCACCGATTGCGGCACGGATGATTTTGTCTCCAAGCCGGTGAATAAATTTGAATTGTTGACTCGCGTCAAAAGCCTTCTTCGCGTCCGGCATCTCAAGGGTGAGCTGGAGCGGGCACTGACCTATCTGAATGAAATCGAACAGGATGAGGAGACCATCGGATAACGCCGGTGTGCTTCCAAAGGTACAATTTATTACGATCAATGGAGCAATCAATATGACCAGACGATGGATTGTCGTGGCGGCCGCGGGCATGTTGTCGGTGTTCGGGTGCATCAGCGAAGCGCAACCACCAACCACAGAGCCGTCGCAAGCCGCCGCAGCCGCTCCGGCCGCAGCCGAGACCACACCTGACAAAAATTACGCCGCTGAACGCTACCGTCTGGTCAACCAGAAGGATGAAATCGTCTCCATTCTTTACAACGGAACTGTGGTTATCACCAAGCGTGTCGCCTCCCCCGTTTGCGCGGTGCGCGGTTATGTCTACACGGGCGGTGTATATGAAGGCAAATGGCTCGGCGGCGGCCTGAGCCATCTGCTCGAACACCTCGTCGCCGGCGGCTCCAGCCAACGCCGGACCGAGGCCGAAAACCGCAATCTACTCCAGGCCATCGGTAATGACTCCAACGCCTACACCACCGCCGAACACACCGCCTATTTCATCAACACCACGCCCGACCATCTCGAACAGGCCGCCGATCTGCTGACCGGCTGGATGTTGGGCGCGTTGATCACACCCGATGAATACCACCGCGAATATCAAGTGGTGCAGCGCGAACTGGAAAAAGGCAAAGGTGAACCGATGCGCCAGTTCGCCTACATGAGCGCCATCAACCGCTATCTGGTCAGCCCCGCGCGCGTTCCGGTCATTGGGTATCAGGAGGTGATTCAAGGTCTCAGTCGCGATGATGTCTACGACTATTACAAATTGGCCTACATCCCCAACAACATGGTCTTCTCCGTCGCGGCCGACATGGACCCGGAGATCATGCTCAAGGCGATGCAAAAATACCTCTCCGATGCCAAACCCGGCCGGGCATTCACCCGTGAATTGCCACCCGAACCACCCGTCATGGCCCCGCGTACGATCGTGGCGACCTTCCCCAAGCTCGGACAGGCGACGCTGGAATTGTCTTTCCCCACCATCCAGTTGCAGGACCCGGATTTGTATTCACTGGACCTTCTGGCGGCCATCCTCTCTTGGGGTGACAGCGCCATCCTCCCCGAAGAATTGCGAGACAAACAACATCTGGTCACGGGTGTCAGCGCCTCCAGTGATACGCCCAGTTATGTGCAGGGAGAATTCTCCTTTTATCTCCAGTTGGAACCTGAAAAGATCGACCAGGCGACGCAGGCCGTGATGAAATTGATCGAGCAGATTCAAGCGGATGGTATCAGCACCGAACGGCTGGAAAGGGCCAAAACCCAGGTCCGCGTCAACCGTGTGCGGTCCATGCAGGGGGCGGAAAACATCGCCGCCTCGCTGGCAACCGACTTCATGAGTACCGGCGATCCACACTTTACGGACCTGTATTCCCAGCGCATCCAAAACGTGACGGCCGAGCAGGTTCAACAGGTTGCGCGCAAGTATTTTAACAAGCAGAAGTTACTGACAACCGTGATGTTGCCGGCCGAATATGTTGGTGCCGGTGGACTCCCCAAAGCGGTTGATTTGATCCGTCCCACAACCCCGACCACCCAATCCACCGACGAGGTGGCCGCGTCAAAAATCCAGCGAATTGTATTGGACAATGGCACGATCCTGCTCACCAAACGCATCACCACCTCGCCGATTGTCGAAATCCGCATGTACGCCCTGGGTGGTTTGACCGCAGAAGATGCCGCCAGCAATGGCACGGGCAATCTGACCATGCTGTTGCTGCCGCGCGGCACTAAAACCCGTTCCGCACAACAGATCGCCGAATATTTCGATTCCATTGGAGGCGACATCAGCACCGGTTGCGGCAACAACTCCTGGTACTGGTCGGCCACCTGCCTGAAAGACAATCTGGCCAGGACGATGGAGGTCTATGGCGATGTGGTCAATCATCCTTCGTTTGCGGCAGATGAGCTGGAGACAATGAAGCAGCGGATTCTGGCCGCCATCGCGTCGCAGGATGCGGACTGGACTTCTCAGGCATTCAGATACTTTAAGAAGGTTTTTTATGGGCCGATGGATTCACCCTATCAGTTCACCACGATTGGCACGGAGGAAAACGTCAATAAATTGACATCCGACAATCTGACGCAGTGGTATGAGAGCAAGGTGTTAAAAGCGCCGCGCGTACTGGCGATATTTGGCGATATCGACCCGCAGGAAGCCAAGTCTTTGGCCAATCAGTATTTGGGAACCGGCGAGAAATTGCCCGCCATCGAACCCAATCCGATCCTGAGCCAAACACTCTCGACCACCGCGCCGACCGGCGAACCATCCGTGAATGTTCGCAGGGTGGAAGTGCAGAAAACCGCACAACCGCTGGCGGGTGTGGTGATCGGGTATGATGCCGACACGGTCGTTGGCGAGCCGGCCAATTATCCGCTGGCCGTGGCTGATACGATGACCAGTGGATACACCTATCCAACCGGCTATCTCCATGAGATTTTGCGCGGCCGTGGACTGGTCTATGTGGTTCATGCCGTCAATCAGCCGGGGCGCAGCGATAAATACAAAGGCACGTTCCTGGTTTATGCCGGTTGCGATCCGCGCAACGTCAACGAAGTGGTGGATGTCATTTTGCAGAATATTGCCCGTGTGCAGGGAACGGCGCAGGATGTAAACCCGCAGTGGTTTGACCGGTCCAAACAACTGATCACCATCAGCGACGCCATGAGCAACGAAACGCCTTCGGAGCAGGCATCGACGGCCGCGCTGGATGAATTGTATGGGATGGGATTTGACCATCACGAATTGTTTGCCAGTAAGATCAACGCCGTCTCGTTGGAACAGGTGCGGGATGTGTCATCCGCGCGGTTGAAAAACTGTGTTGTGACGATCAGCACGCCGATGCCGGAAGCGGTTAAAATCGAGACGGGTGAGCGAAAATATTCATCCTTCCCGCCGGTCGATTTGACCCCGCGCGGCGTGCAGCACGACAGCGGCGGGGGGGATTGATCCAACATGCTCAATCAGGATGTGACAATCCGAGAATTTCTGGACGCCGCCGCCGCCAAAAAGCCAACGCCGGGGGGTGGCAGCGTGGCGGCGCTGGTGGGGGCGTTGGCGGCATCGATGGGGGAGATGGTGCTGAATTACAGCGTCGGAAAGAAGGATTTGGCCGTTTATGCCGGGGAGTTGAAATCGGCTCTGGAATCCTTTCATCGCGCCCGGCGGATACTGACGCAGTTGATGGAGGAGGATCAGGCGGCCTTTGAAGTGATTTCCACGATCAAAAAATTACCTATCGACAACGCCGAACGAATCGACCGATTGCCGGCGGCGTTGCTGGCCTGTATTCGCGCGCCGCAAACCATGGCCGCCACGGGGGTTGCGATTTTGGAATTGTGTGACCGGATGGTGGATCGGGTCAATTATTACCTGCTGTCGGATCTGGCGGTGAGCGCCGATCTGGCGATGGCAACGGTCCGCTGCGCGGTTTACAACGTCCGTGTGAATCTTGGCGACATCACTGAGGTGGATGAACGCCGGTCAATTGAATCAACCTGCGGCCAAATGTTGTCGCATGCGCTGACACTCATCCAGCGGGTTTCGCCGCGAATTCAGGCCCGTTGTGACAAGGGACCATGAGCGATCCGCGCGATTACAAACACGATTTGTCATCGGATCAAAAGCCGGTCGATGAATCGACCGCAAGGCCTTATCTATCCGTGCAATTCGCCTGTTGCGGGGTTTATCAGCGGATCTATCGGGATCGGGATGGGCAAAGTTATCATGGCCGCTGTCCAAAATGCGGCAAACCGGTGCGATTCGCGGTGGGACAGGGGGGAACCGATTCACGATTTTTTATCGTTCGTTGAATGCAGGCCCAAGTGACTACATGCACCCTCACCATCCAGTCGAGTTTGCCCGCATTGCCGCGGATGCGCGGTTCGGACTATCTATTGTTGCTGCTGTTGTGCGTTGCGTTGTATGGCTGGTCGGCGATCAGTGGCCGGCCGTTGACAATGCACGAGGCGAGGTTGCCGGAACTTGCCCGTGAGATGATCCAAACAGGCCAATGGCTGATGCCACAGAGCGGCGGACGGCCCTGGTTGGAACGTCCCCCCTTGCCGCACTGGTTCATCGCGGCCTCGGATCTGATTTTCGGGCGGTCGGATCGGGTATGGGTCGTGCGATTTCCATCGGCGGTCATGGGGGCGAGTGTCGTGCTGCTGGTGGCGTGGATGGCCGGACGGCATTTTGGGCGCACCATCGGCCTGCTGGGCGGGGCGGCCATGGCGACGATGTACGAGTTGTACCAATACGCCAGCCTGGCCGAGGATGACATTTATCTGGCGGCGATCGTCTGCCTTGCGATGGCACTTTTTGTGAAGGCGGAATTTTCGGAGGATGAAGAACCGCTTTCGATTTCAGCAAGATCGTTCATCGTACGAATTTTCACCTGGCGGCAATGGGAAGTGCTGGGGTTCTTCATCCTCCTGGGATTGAGCAATCTGGTCAAAGGGCCGCTGGTCGGCACGATTCCGGTCGTCGCGACGGTTGGCGTGTTTCTGCTGGGCAGCCGCAATTCAAGCCGGATCAGCCGATATGTCTGGCTATGGGGGTGGATTATTTTCCTGATTCTTGCCATCGCATGGCCTTATCTGGCGTGGCGGCGATATCCGGGCATCTGGGACAACTGGATGTATGACTATCGCGGGCAGGGAGAGGAGAATTTTCAGTTCGCCAAACCGTGGTGGCATTATCTGGTGATGTTGCCGGGATCGGCATTGTTGCCCTGGACACCCTTCGCCATCATCGGCCTGTTCGCCACGGCCCGCGCGGCATGGGACAAACGGAGTGGTTTTGAGCGATTTCTCTGGTGTTGGGCGATTGTGCCGATTGTCGTCTTGTCCATCCCCGGCCGAAAACACCACCATTATCTTGTGCCGGTGATTGCGCCTTGGGGGATTCTCAGCGGCATCGGATTATTTGAGGCTTCCAAGGTCTTATTCAATGGCAAAGGTCCGGAATGGTCGCGGAAGCCTTGGTTTGGGCTGTTGGTCTTTGGGCTACCGGGCGCGATTGCCTTGGGGGTGTTTCAAAGATGGATTCCCGGGCCGCGATGGGTGACGGTTGGATTGGCGGGTGTCTGGCTGGTCTGCGTCTGGCTATTTTACGTCGGCCTGTCGCGACGGCGGGGGGGTGTGGTCATGTCTTCGCTGCTGCTGGGCATGGTGGTTGCGTTTGGTTGGGCACAGAGCATCGCCGCGCCCAACAGTGACAACACGGCCGCCGACATGCGGTTTTTGCGGGAGGTCAATCGGCTGGTTCCGCCGGGCAAGCCGTTGATGATCAACGCCGCCACCTATACGCTCGATTTTTTCCGACTGCAATTTTATCTCCCCGCCGATGCCCGATTGCTGCACAATCTGACCTTTTTGCGCGATCAGACCATCACCGCTCCGGAAGTGTATGTCGTCACCCGCGCCCGCGATGAGTCGGAATTGCAAAAACTGGGGCATGTGTGGGAGATCGTGCAAAGCGAAAAAACCCGCCGTGAAACCTCGCCACAGGATCGTTTCACGCTTTATAAACTGCGGTTTGACCCGCACTTAGAACGATATCCGGTTCCGGGCCACATCGGCGTGATGGAAGCCATGCAACGCAAGGAAGGGCCGTTCTGTGGTCCGCCGTTGGAATAGGGTATAATTTTCTGCCCCATGTCCGAATCACCGATGAATCTTCCGCGCCGAATGAGACGATTGCGTCTGCACGAACCGTTGCGTCGGATGCTTCAGAGCGTGAGCCTCCGGCGCGGCGACATCATTGTGCCGGTGTTTGTGGTTGAAGGTGAAAATGTCCGACGCGAGGTGGCTTCCATGCCGGGGGTGCATCAGATGTCGGTGGATGTGGCGGTTCCTTGGCTGGCCGAGCGTGCGAATGAGGGATTTGGGGCGTATCTGGCATTTGGGGTCATTGATCGGGCGAAAAAAGACACCGAGGGTTCGGCCGCATTGGATGAAAACAACGTCGTCTGTCGGCTGTTGCGATCCGTGACGGCACAGAAAATCCACATGGCCGGCATCACCGATTTGTGCTTTTGTGAATACACCAGCCACGGCCATTGCGGCCCGTTGACGGCCGACCGATCCACGGTGGACAACGACCGCACGGTGGAACAACTGGTCAAACAGGCGATCAATCACGCCCGTGCCGGGGCCGCGGTGGTTGCGCCCAGCGGGATGATGGATGGGGTGGTCGGCGCGTTGCGAAAGGGGCTGGATTCGGCCGGTTTTACCGATTTGTCGATCCTCTCCTATTCGGTCAAATACGCCAGTGCCTTTTATGGCCCATTCCGCGATGCGGCCGATTCGGCCCCGGAATTTGGCGACAGACGTTCTTATCAGATGGACCCGGCCCGTGGCATCGATGAGGCGATTACGGAAGCAAAGCAGGATGTCGAGCAGGGGGCGGACATGGTGATGGTCAAGCCGGCCGGGGCTTATCTGGATGTGATCCGCGCTGTTCGAGGGTCCATTGAGGTGCCGCTGGTTGCCTATCAAGTGAGCGGTGAATACGCCATGATCGAGGCGGCCGCCCGCAACGGGTGGATTGACCGAGACCGCGCGATTCTCGAATCGCTGATCGCCATCAAACGGGCCGGCGCCGATATGATCATCTCCTATTACGCGCCTGTACTTGCCCGTCTGTTGCCCAATTAGCATCCATTTTCCGTGCGGACCTCGCTCAAAGCGCGTACAATTTCATCGATGAGTCCATCCGTTCAACAGCGCATCGACCACCTTCGACGGGAACTCGATCGTCACAATCAACTCTATTACGTCGAGGCTCAGCCCGTCATTTCGGATCAGGAATATGACCGCATGATGCGCGAGTTGATCGATCTGGAATCGCATCATCCCGAACTGATCACGGCCGATTCCCCATCACAGCGCGTCGGAGGCAAGCCGATTGAAGGGTTTGCCACGGTCGAACACACCCGAAGGATGATGAGCATCGACAACACCTACAGCGAAGGGGAGCTGCGCGCCTTCGATCAGCGCGTGCGCAAGGCGCTGGCGGGGGAGGAGGTTCATTACGTCCTTGAACCCAAAATCGACGGCGTCGCGGTGAATTTGCGGTACGAAAATGGCTTACTCGTACAGGCTTCAACACGCGGCGACGGGCAGCGTGGGGATGACATCACCCAAAATGTCCGCACCATCGGTTCGGTTCCGCTGCGATTGCGTGGTGAAAAGAACATTCCCGCGATTGTCGAAATCCGGGGCGAAATCTACATGCCCAGCGCCGAATTTGAACGTATCAACCAGCAGCGACAATCGGATGGTGAAGCGCTCTTTGCCAACCCGCGAAACTCCACCGCGGGGACGTTGAAACTGCTCGATTCGCGGATTGTCGCCGGCCGACGGTTGCAATTTGTCGCCCACGGCCAAGGTCTGGTCGAACCATTGCCGGTCGATTCATACATGAAGTGGATGGAATTGATCGGCCAATGGGGCATCCCTGTGCCGCAACACACCACTTTCGCACAGTCCATTGAGCAGGTGGTGGCAGGCATCGAAGCCTTTGCCAAAATTCGCGGCGACCTGCCCTATCAAACCGATGGGATGGTGGTCAAAGTCGATTCATTTGACCAGCGCGAACGTCTGGGCACCACCAGCAAGGCCCCGCGCTGGGTGATCGCATTCAAATATCCGGCCGAGCAGATGCAAACCAAACTGCTCGATGTCCGCTGGCAGGTGGGCAAGGGTGGCAATCTCACCCCCGTGGCCGATTTGGAGCCGGTCTTCATCGCTGGCAGCACGGTTCGGCGGGCAACCCTGCACAATATCGAACAGATCCAGCGACTGGATATACACTTGGGCGACACGGTCGTCGTCGAAAAAGCGGGGGAGGTGATTCCCTATATCGCAAAGGCGATCCCTGAAAAACGCCCCGCGCACGCGGCCGCCATCGTGCCGCCCAAAGTTTGCCCCTCCTGCGGAGTGCCGGTCGAAAAAGAAATCGATACCCCCTATATCCGCTGCGTCAATCCCGCCTGTCCGGAGCAGCTCAAGGAACGACTTCGCTGGTTTTGCGGCCGCAACCAGATGGACATCGAAAACCTCGGCGAAAAACTGATCGATCAACTGGTGGACCGGGGCTTGGTGAAGACCTTTGCCGACCTGTATCGCCTGAACGAAGAAAACCTGATCGAACTGGACCGCATGGCCCAAAAGAGCGCTGCAAATGTCATCGACGCCATCCAATCCAGCCGACAGCGCCCGCTGGATCGACTTCTGGGGGCGCTTGGCATCCGGCATGTCGGCAATCGCGTCGCCCATGTTCTGGCGACGAATTTCGGTTCATTGTCCGCACTGGAAGGGGCGGATGAAGCAAAATTGTCGGCCGTCAATGAGATCGGCCCGGTCATCGCCCACTCGGTTCACGACTTTTTTCACAATCCCGCCGGCATCGAAACGATCCGGCAGCTTCAATCGGTCGGCATTGACCCGCAATTTGCCTCTCCATCCGTTGAAAACCAGCCACTGGCCGGCCAAACCATCGTCGTCACCGGCACGCTCCAGCGGTTTGGACGAAACGAAATCGAAAAACTGATCGTCGATCATGGCGGAAAGGCCGCCTCGTCGGTCAGTAAAAAAACAACTTTCCTCATCGCCGGTGAAAACGCCGGCAGCAAACTCGATAAGGCCCGTGAACTGGGAATCCCCATCCTCAGCGAAGATGAATTTCTGGAAAAGATTTCCCGATCAGGGAGTGATACACCGTTGTAAAAATGCACGAAACGCGGCGGGGGAGGGGAGCCGATATTGCGCCTGCGTCTGACGATCTCCCACCTTGATCGTCAACAGATGCTCCAATTCCAGCCGATACATGCTCTCATCGGTCTGGTCATCCCCCGCACACAAAATCAGGTCATAAGCGTGGCGGTCGATCATCTGCATCACGGCCGCTCCTTTGTTGATGTGGGATGGGGTGATTTCCACGATTTTTCGGCCGTGACGAATTTGCACCGGGTCGTTGGCCAGCAAGGATGCCAGTTCGGAGGCCAGGTGGCCCGCCTTCCACGCCCCAAATTCCGGATCGGCGTTGCGATAATGCCACACCAGCGACGTGCGCTTGTTTTCAATCTGGCTGCCCGGCGTCGATTGTTCATATAGCCGCAATAACCGGAGAATCTCCTCCTTCCACGCATAGCTGATGTTGCGATCCAGCCGTTGCCATTCGTTGTCGTGTGATGGCCGGATGGCGGCACCATGTTCGGCGATCAATCCCAATGGGAACCGCCCTAAAAACGCCTGCAAATCCGTCTCGGATCGGCCGGAAATGATCGTCACATCCAGATTCGGCATCGCACACAGCCGTTCCAGCAATTCGATGATCGGCGCGGTGGGCGTCGCGGCATCCGGGTCACGAACGATCTCTCGCAAGGTTCCATCATAATCCAGGAACATCGCCACTCGGCCGCCGCCGGACAATGCGCCGCGGACACGTTCAATGGCCTCCTCAATTTGCCGATGTGGTTCCACGGCCGGTTCCTGCTTCGCGAGGTCGCCGATGAATGAACCGGCCCATGTCCGAGCATCCATCCTCAATACGCGCTGCCGCATCGGCGCCATCCGGCTGGCTCTTTCGCGTTGGTCCATCGCCAGCGCATCGCGAATGGCATTGGCCACCGCGCCGGGGTCATACGGATTGACGATCAGGGCGTTGAACAACTCCTCGGCCGCTCCGGCGAATTCGCTCAATATCAAGACCCCGCCCCCGGCCGGTCCACCCGCATGTTCACCCTGACACGCCACATATTCCTTGGCCACCAGGTTCATCCCATCAATCAGCGGCGTCACCAGCCCCACATCCGCCCGCGCATAAAGTGCGCACAACTGCGGAAACTGCACCGATCCATGAATGAAATGGATGGGACTGTTGTTGAGCGTGGCGTACCGGCCATTGAGCCGCCCGATCTGCCTTGAAATCTCCTCGCGCAATTCCTGATATTGTTCCACCCCCTCACGGGAGGGGACGCTGACGAAGATGAATTTGATCCGATCCACATCCGGCGCTGCCGACAAAAACCGGTCAATCGCCTCCAGCCGCCGCAAAATCCCCTTGGTGTAATCCAGCCGCTCCACCGACAAGATCACCTTTTGATCGTGATAGGTTTCATTCAACTGTTTCAAATGGGCCGCAAATTCTTCGCCTTTAAGCACCTCCGCGAATCGTGCCGCGTTGATTCCGATCGGATACACATTCAACTGCGTGTGCCGCGAATGGTGGCGGATGGTGGTGATGTCCGATTCAATCCCCAACAGCCGCAACACCGCGCTGCGAAAATGACGCAGATAACCGAACGTGTGAAAACCGACCAGGTCCGCCCCCAGCACCCCTTCGATCAACTCATTACGCTGCGGATGGCATCGAAAGACCTCATAGGATGGGAATGGTGTGTGCAGAAAGAATCCGATTCGCAGCGTCGGCATCCGCTGCCGCAGCAACATCGGCAGCAGCATCAGGTGATAATCATGCACCCACACCAGATCATCTGGCGTTGCCACCTCCAGCACCTTCCGGGCAAACAATTCATTGGCGGCAACATATTCCGGCCACCATTCCGGCTCGTAACGAAAATAGGTCGGCATGTAATGCAGCAACGGCCAGATGCTGGAATTGGACAGCCCCTCATAATGTCCCCGCGCCTGCTGTTCGGTCAGAAATACCGGAATGCAGTGGTTCTCCTTGCGTAAAATCCGGTCGATGCGGTGCTGCTCGTGCGGATCATCCATCGTTCCCCCCGGCCAGCCGATCCAGCGCAGCGCAAAATCCTCCCGCGCAAACCCCTCCAGTGCCGCCACCAGTCCGCCGGATGACTTTTTAATCTCCGGATTCAGCGTGACGGGCAATCGATTGGAAACATTGATCAACTGGCGTTTCATGGCTCCTTTGTTTTGATAAAACCTTGCGGCAGAATGGCCCCCGAAAAGTCCGGATGCGCGTCAATCCGCACCTTACTACCGACACCCCGCCCTGACAACCGCGCAAATCATGAAAAAGAAATTGTTTTTGCCCGCAACCGCACGGCCGCCAACAGGATCAACATGGCGCCGAGGAAATAACATTCACTTCGCAGTGAAATCACCCGCGCGGAATCTTCCAATTCCAATCGGTGATGATCATCCGGTCCGATCAACCTTCCGCCGGATCGCATTGTCAATTCGCGCAATTGATTCAGGTTGTTTCCGATGGCGGAAAATTCAGTCGAATACATACCCGCCAGCGCTCGGCGGTCCAATACGTCTTTTCCCAACAGAACTGTGACGATGGAGGAATCGCGCGGAGCATCGAAGCTCAATTCGTATCGGCCCGGAGCGGTCTGGGGGATGGGGAATGATTGATCACCCAGTTGCAATGTCAACGCGGCGTTGTTGATCCATTTCCCACCGGCCGATTCAACCAGCAGATCGATCTTGGGACCAAAATACCATGAAATATTCCAGTGTGGATCACGAGGTGATTGGGCCAATTGGTCCGCCAGCGCTGCCGTATCAACAGGTGGAGCCAAAAAGGCCATCGCCGCGACCCTTCCCAACCCCACCCGCCAATGCGCCGCCAAGGGAATGGACTTGCCATCCAGTTCGGCCTCTGCCCACAATTGGGCATCCGGCTTCAACCAGACCCGATTCCAAGATGACAAGTGTGGATCGGTCCATGGAATGGGACCGCTCCATCGCATCGTCAGCGGCACATTCTCCATGGGGTGATATTGCGCCGTTCGCAGAAGCTGGTCGGCCGATTCAACCCATTGACGTGGGTCCATCTGCTGAATCATCCGCCCGCCGGTGCGCGTGGCGATCTGATTCAGTGTGTCGATGGCCTCTCCCTCTCCAATCGCCAATAAATACAGGTGAAGATCGATCTTCTTAAATTGTTCCACCAGTTGATCCGCATCGGGTGGGGGGGCTTGCCCATCGGTCAACAACAACAGTTGCTTGGGCAGACCGTCATTGAATGACTGGCCTAGTTGATTAAGAACATCGGACAAATTCGTCGGCCCGCGCGGCGATGGAATCGGTTGCGGCCAGTTTGTCCCATTCACGGATTTACCCCGCGACCACCAGTGAATCTGGTCCGAAAACGATCCAAGGCTCAACAAATCCTCCGACGGCAATTGATCCACCACCGCGCGCACCCCCTCCAATGCAACCGACCATCGCGTGTCGCCCTTTTCCGGTTGATTCATCGAACCGCTGCCATCCACCAACACAACCCAATGCGCACTCGGCCCCGGCGCGTGGCTCGACAGGGGGGATAATTCCTCCAGCGCGCCACGTACATCCCCACCGGCCAAAAACGATTGATCCCCCCCGACAATCAACACCACCCCGCCCAGGTCTCGCACATATTGTTCCAACCGCCGTTGTTGAATATCCCCCAACAGATGTGCCGACACGTTATTGAGAACAATGATCGACGGGTCCATATAAGCGGCCGGATCAATGGGAAGCCGATCGGTGGAATATGAAATCCACCCCTCCGGCACTGCCGATCCCACCCACCAGCGCTGACCCATCTCCCGCATCGACCGCAGTTCCATCGCATCGTTCTCCGGCCACGCATCCCCCTTGTCAAAACGGGCCATGATCGCCGAATCCACCGCAACCTTCGCCACAACCGCCTGCCCCGGCGGCACAATCGATTGGGACTTTCCGTCGATACAAATCATCCGACCCACCCCCCGCACACGGGTTCTGACCAGCACCCGATCCCCAACCTGTTCCATCCCCGTCACGGCCGCATCGTCCGGCCCATCCAGCATCGGGTCCACCACCGCAAAAACTCTCGGCGTTACCGTCGGCAATTCAAATTGTCCATCACTGAACAAGACCACCGTCTCCACCCCCTCCGGCGGCGAAAAGACCGTCCTTGGCGACTCCATCTCCTCCGGTTGCCGATCCAACTTCCCTTCGATGTTGTGATCCGAAAAATAGACCACCCGCGCCAGCCTCCCACCCAGCAATTCATCCACCCTCCGCCGCAACATTCCCGCCTCCCGATAGCGCGCCCCCCGCGTGCTGGCGGAACAATCCACCATCACCACCACCGTTGCGCGGCCAGTCCACTTGAGCGCAACACCCCCCGCCCCCAGGCACAGTACAACCAATCCCGCCAATCCCAACACCATCCCCCACCATCCCAATCTCATGCGCCGCCACAACACCATCCCCACAATGAGACCAGAAAGAATCGCGCTCCCCAGCCCCATCCACAGGCTCTGAAATTGAATCCACGAATCGACCGACATGCCAATATGCCCCGCACCCGCTTGCCCAGATGCCCCCAAACCGGTAAGAGTCTATCCCATGGCACAAATTCCCGCGAGATCAACCACGATATTGAGCGTCCGACGAGATGGACAGGTCGCCCTCGGCGGCGATGGGCAGGTCACACTCGGCCAAGTCGTCGCCAAGGCGGATGCGGTCAAAATCCGCAAACTCGCCGGCGGCAAGGTCTTAACCGGTTTCGCCGGCAGCGCCGCCGATGCCTTCGCGCTGCTCGAACGCTTCGAAAAACGACTCAGCGAATACCCCGACAACACCCGCCGGGCGGTCATCGAGCTGGCCAAGGAATGGCGCACCGACCGGGTGCTGCGCCGGCTGGAGGCGATGCTGGCGGTCGCTGACAAGGAGGTCAGCCTGATCGTCAGCGGCGCCGGCGATGTCATCGAGCCAACCGATGGAATCATCGGCATCGGCTCCGGCGGCCCCTACGCCGCCTCGGCCGCCAAGGCGCTGCTGGGGCATTCCAATCTCAACGCCCGCCAAATCGTCGAATCCGCCCTGAGAATCGCCGGCGAAATCTGCATCTACACCAACACCCACATCAAGGTGGAGACGTTGTAATGCTGCCTGCCCGATGGTGGGAAAAAATGCAACCACTGAGCCACGGAGATCACAGAGGAAGACACAGAGAAAAAGAGTATTGAGGCAAGGAGGCAAGGAGATAAAGTGACAAGAGGACAAAAAGTCCTTTGTGTATTTCCTCTGTGTACTCTGTGGCTCAGTGGCACATTATCTTCAATGATCAGACACCTGTGATGACCTATCCCACCACAAAGTTGACCAGTTTCCCAGGCACGTACAGTTGTTTGCGGATGGTTTTGCCCGTTAGCCAGGGCTTCACCTTCTCCGATTCCGAGGCCGCGGCGAGGATCGTTTGCTGATCGGCGTCGGCGGGGACGGTGATCTTGTCGCGCAGTTTGCCGTTGACCTGCACGGGGAGTTGTAGCGTCGATTCGGCTAGTTTTGATTCATTAAATGTCGGCCAGGGTCGGCGGGCGAGGCTCTTGTGGTGTCCCAGCCGTTGCCAGATCTCCTCGGCGATGTGCGGGGCGAAAGGGGCGAGCAAGAGCGTGAAATTTTCGGCCAGTTCACGCGGCATGTCGTCCAGCTTTCCCATTTCGTTGTTCAATTTGATCAGCTCCGCGATGGCGGTGTTGAAGCGCAGGGTGGTGATGTCCTCACCCACTTTTTTGATCGTCCGGTGCATCTGTCGATCCAGCGCATCGGGGGTTGGTCCATCGCTGATGCGCACGGCCGCGCCGGCCGGGGAGGGGGCATCGGCTGATTCCTCGTCGCCGACGAGGTTTCGCCAGACCGAGTTGAGGAACCGGGCCATGCCGACGATGTCGCGCGTGTTCCACGGTTTTTGCGCCTCCAGCGGCCCCATGTACATCTCATAGAGACGGAAACAATCGGCGCCGTAGTCGCGCACAATATGGTCGGGATTGACCACGTTGCCGCGGGATTTGGACATTTTGAAACTGCGGGCATCGACGCGAATGGCCGGGTTGCCGCGCAACACATATCCATCGGAGGACTTTTCGATCTCATCCTCCTCCAGACGATGGCCGATCAACTTTTCGCCGCTGGTTTTGTGCAGGGCGATCAGTTGAATCCCCGATCCGGTGTTTTCTTCGCCGATGTCGCGAACTTCTGAAGCGCTGACGGGTGAACCATCAGCGGTTTGGAAGATGTGGTATTCGGTCTGACCCAGAATCAACCCCTGATTGACCAGCCGGGCGAAGGGTTCGTTGGAGCTGACATGTCCCAGGTCAAACAACACCTTGTGCCAGAATCGGGCGTAGAGAAGGTGCAGCACCGCGTGCTCGACCCCCCCGACATACAGATCGACCGGCATCCAGTAGCGTTCTTTTTCCCGGTCGACCAGCCGATCCTTGTTGTGCGGGTCGATATAGCGAAGGTAATACCAGCACGATCCGGCCCACTGCGGCATGGTGTTGGTTTCGCGCGTGTAGGTCCTGCCGTCACGTTTGACCGTTAGCCAGTCAAGTGCCTTGCTCAAGGGCGGCTCTGGTGTCCCTGTGGGTTTGAAGTCGGCCATTTCAGGAAGTCGCAGTGGCAGCTCCGACTCATCTATCGCCACCGCGCGGCCTTCGGTGTCCAACAGGATCGGAAACGGCTCTCCCCAATAACGCTGTCGCGAGAAGAGCCAATCCCGCAGTTTGTATTGAACCGAACGGTGGGCGGCCGACTCACCATCCAAAATCGCGATGATCTTTTCCTTGGCCTGTTGAGTGGGCAGGTCATTGATCAGATCGGAATTGATCGCGATCCCTTCGCCGACAAAGGCCCGGTCGGCCGGCGGCGTTGATCCATCGGCCGGCTTAACCACCGGCCGGATCGGCAGGTTGTTCGCCTTGGCAAACTCAAAATCTCGCTCATCGTGCGCCGGCACGGCCATGATCGCGCCGGTTCCGTACCCCATCAAAACATAATCGGCGATGTAAACCGGGATTTTCTCATCATTGACCGGATTGATGGCGTGCGCGCCGGTAAAGACGCCGGTTTTTTGTTTCCCATCCGCCATTCGCTCCCGATCACTGCGGGAGGCGACTGTTTTGCGGTAGGACTCAACCGCCTCGCGTTGAGGTGGCGTGGTGATTTGCTCCACCAGCGGATGTTCGGGGGCCAGCACCATATAAGTTGCCCCATAGAGCGTGTCCGGCCGGGTTGTGAAGACCGTCACCGCGTGGTCATCCGGGCCATCGATCTCAAAATCGACCTCCGCGCCGACGCTCTTGCCGATCCAGTTACGCTGCATCTCCTTGAGTGATTCGGGCCATTGCAGCGCATCCAGATCCGCCAGCAATCGGTCGGCATAGGCCGTGATCCGCAACATCCATTGCCGCATCGGCCGACGTTCGACCGCGAAGCCACCCACCTCGCTCTTGCCGTCGATCACCTCCTCGTTGGAGAGGACCGTCCCCAGCCCCGGACACCAGTTGACCGGAACCTCATCCATGTAGGCCAGACGCTGGGCGTCCAGCACATCACGCTGCTCATCGGGGGGCAATTCGCGCCAGAGCCGCTCGATGCGCATCTCGCCGGCGATGCTCTCCATCCCCTCCTGTGTCGGGTTCAAGACCACGCTCCCATCGGGGGCGACCACCAGGTTCTGGTTCATCAGTTCCTGCAACAGGTGCTTGATCGGCTTGGCTTTCTGATCGATCGGGTCAAAGTAACTGTTAAACAGTTGCAGGAAAATCCACTGCGTCCAGCGGTAATACTCCGGGTCAGTGGTGTCCACCTCACGGTCCCAGTCGTAACTGAGGCCGAGCATCTGAATCTGCCTTCGGAAATTTTCGATGTTCCGCTCGGTTGACTGACGGGGGTGGGTGTTGGTCTTGATGGCATACTGCTCGGCCGGCAATCCAAACGCATCCCAACCCATCGGATGCAGGACATTGACCCCCTTCATCCGCAGATGACGGGAGATGATGTCGGTGGCGGTGTAACCTTCGGGGTGTCCCACATGCAGCCCCGACCCGCTGGGGTAGGGGAACATGTCCAGAATAAACGCCTTGGACATCCCACCCGCGTCGGCCGGGTCCAGTGCGGCGAAGGTCTTGTTTTCAAGCCAGTACTGCTGCCACTTTTTCTCAATGGCGGTGAAGTTGTATGCCATGGAACAGACTATAAACGCCAATGCGTTTTGATGTAAGCGTCGAACTGATTTACGAACCGGCCGATGGCTCTTTGGATTTAAGCGCTGACTCAAGTTGACCGGCCGTCACGCGGTGCCGGGCGATCTCCCGGCCATTGACCAGCAGGACGGGGATTTCGTATCGGTAGAGCTGATGGATTTGGGGATCGTCAAGAATATTGACCACCCGCAGGTTTAACGTGCGGCTTTTGGCCACCTCAAGGATCACCCCTTTCATCACATCGCACAGATGGCAGCCGGGTTTGCCGTATAAAATCAGTTCATCCATGGCCGTGAACCAGTTGAGCAAGAAACCGATAACTCTCCAACGCCGCCCCCTGTGGGTCCTGTGTGCAGGTGTACAATTCAACCGTCATAAACCGGTTGAATTCGATCTCCCGCAATGCCCCAACCAGCGCCGGCCAATTCATCGTCCCCTGTCCGGGGATCAGGTGATAATGTTTGCGCCCCGGAATGTCCTCCACATGCAGATTCCAGATTCTCCCGCGCAGGGTATCAATGGCCTGTGGAATCTCCTCGCCGATCACTTGACAATGACCCGCATCCAGATTCGCCCCCAAACGGGGATGGTTCAGCCTCTCAATCCAATCCCGCAGCTCCGACACATATTCGATGAACAACCCCGGCTCGCATTCGATCCCCAGATCAATCTTCAACCGCCCGGCCAGGTCCAGAATCGGCTTGATCGACTCGATGAACTGTTTTGCCGCCTTCTCCGGCGGCATTCCCCCCAGCATCCTCCCGCTGGTGATGCTGACATTCGCCGATCCCAATTCATGCGCCAGTTCCAATGTCCTGCAAATCAGCCGAATCCGGTCGGCGCGATGACGTGGATTGGGCGAAATCAGACTCGGCTCAAAATAAGGTTCCGGCGGGGCATCCTTCCAATATCCAAACGAGCAATTGGCGTTCAGATTGCTGACCTGAAGCTTCAATCGCTCCAGTTGCCGACGAATCGTCGCGATTTGTTTCGCATCGGCCGATGGTGGCCACAAATGGGGCGCATCGGCCAGAATCTCCACCCCATCAAACCCCGCGACGGCGATCCCCTCGATGGCTTCTACCAGCGAATGGAGCGTGTACGCGTTGGTTGAAAAGGCCAGTTTCATCGCCGCATCAAAACGCAAAGGTCTGTTGGTATTTTCCGATCAACGCCTCCAGCCGGTCACGCGGCTGAAGGGCATAAAATAGTTCGCGATTGAAAATGTCCTGATCCTCGACGTCGGCCACCTGTGCCTGACGATATCGCTCCTCCCACCGTACAATCTCCTCGTTGCGGGCCGACTCATCCAGCCGCCGGTGCATCGCACTGAAAAGGGCCGACCGTTCCATCGATTTTCTTGGCAGCTCATCGATCTTGCGAACCATCTCCATCTTTTCCTCCCCCAGAACACCGTGGCGCAACCGATGTCCCTCTTGTCTGATGCACGGCAGACAGGCCCGGCTTCTTCCCACCGCCAGCGGAAAATGGAGCGTCGCGGTGGTGACGGCGAATTTTGGCGGCTCAATGCCGAACGTCCGCACGATCAGGTCATCCGCCACCCGATCATACATTCCCCCGCCGATCCCATGCACAAACTGATCGGCCACCATCAGACGCAGATAGGTTGTCAACATCAAGGCCCGCGGCGACAGTCGAACCCGTGCCGCCCTCAGCCAATCGATCAATTCATCCGCCGCCGACCAACCCGCCTTGTGCGGATCAAATGCGAATTCATTCCCATCATGATGCAACACCCAGCGATCCCGCTCCCATTGCAGCATCGCCCGCCGACGCAGGCCCGATTTCATATCATCGACCCAAAAGGGGGATTCGCAGCGCTGTGATTCCAGTTTCAAATCGGGCATCGGCCGGCCGGGATTGGCGATCCCCTCGCGGGTGCGATAGTCGGCCAATGCCCCGTTGTATTGTGTCGCAAACTCTCCAGCCATTGCCATCAGATGATGGACAAAGAGCAGATAAGGGGCCGATTCCCACACTGGCGACGCCGCCAACGCGTGGTGTTTCAACCCCAATTCCCAATCCAACTGGTGCATGGCATTGATCAAACCGGCCGACAAACCGGCCGACTCCATCGCCAGCTTTCGCATCGACTGCAAAAAGGGCCAGATCATCATCGTCGATGCAAACCCCCACCCCTGGGCCGACCGCCGCAGATGCCCCTCAATATGATCCAGATAGGCGGGCGTCGGTCCCTCCAGCAACCCGCTCCACGCGGCCGTCGACAATTGTGGATCATCCGTCAACGGCTCACTCCCCCCCGGCCAGCGCACATTCAGATGCTTGGGTTCATCGCTGTCCACCGCGACATGCACCCCATCCCCGCCCAGTCGTTGCGCCACCAAGTCGATCAGGATATTTTTGGCCCACACCCCCGGATGATACAGCTCGCTTTGGTGGCCGGTGGCGATGATCGGCCGATCCGCCCGCTCATGCCCCAGCCATTGCCGCTGTCGCTGCCTTAATGCCGACAACGCAACCCCCTGAATGGGGCTTTTCGCCTCACTGAGCAATCGGTTGTTCCGGCCGGTCTGTTCGAGAATCTGATCCGGCGGTGGCCAGATCAGGATTTGGCCATCCTCCGTCGGCGCCTTCCATTGTGGATCATCCATTGGCCCGCGCCTCATTGACAGCAGCTTGAACAAACCTCATCGGCCTGTTTGGATTTGACCCCCAGCCGCCTCATCTCCCCATTCAACACATCCAGATAATGCCGCAGACGATTCTCCGAATTGTCCAGCGCCCCCCCAAAATGCCGGTTGGGGTCATTGTAGATCAGCCGAACCGGAATCTCGGTGATCCGCAACCCCGCCACAAACGCCTGCGGCCACAACTGCAACGGAAACGCATAACCCGGCTCATCCAATTTCAATCGCCGCATCGCTTCCACACGATGGGCTTTGAATCCGCAAAAGGCATCGGTCAGCTTCGTCTCAAACAAATTGTTGATCAGGGATGTGATCGTTGCGTTGATCGTCCGCCGATCCCCCGGCGGCAGGTCATTGTCCGTCATCGCCTTCAGATAGCGCGAGCCGCTGATGATGTCCCACCGATCCTTCTTAATCTCCCGGATAAATTCGGGGATGCGCTCCGGCTCATGCTGCTCGTCGCAGTCCATGGTGATCACCCAGTCATACCCCTTGTCATCCGCGAAGGCGAAGGCATCGATCAGACTCTGGCCATACCCCCGGTTTGCCTCATGGCGGATCAATTGGATGTCCGGCCGCTCCATCAGGTATTGTGCCGTCCCATCCGTGCTCCCATCATCCACCAGCAACACCTGATCGTGATGTACCATCACCTTGTCCAGCACCTGCTGGACGTACTGGCGTTCGTTGTACACCGGAATCGCGATCAACAGCCGCACGCCGGACTCCTTCCGTGATGGATGACAACCCAATAGGTTCCCCTCATACCGCTTATCAACGTCTCCATGTTAGGCCACCACACTTTACCCGGTCAACCAAATGTCCAAAATCCCCCCGTGTGTGATACCCGCCCCCCCCAGGCAGAAGGTGCTCCTCTTCGCCAACCCCATCGCCGGCCGGGGATCGGCATTGGGAATCGGGCGAACCCTCTGCGAGCGCCTGAATCAGGAGGGTTTTGCCTGCGATTTTTTGACCGACCGGCCGGAGAGCATCGACCCGGCCACCCTTTGCGACCCAAACCTCCGGTGCATCATCATCATCGGCGGGGATGGAACCCTGCGATCCGTCGCCAGCCGAATGGTGGACCATTGCCCGCCGCAACACTGGCCGCCCCTGCTGATGGTCCCGATGGGGACGGCCAATCTCATGGCCCAGCATCTGGGACTCCGTTGGGACAAATCCCGCCTCGATCAGCAGGTCAGCGATGCGATCCGACAACTCAAAATCATCCCCCTCGACACGGCCAAGGCGAACGACCGACTCTTTTTATTGATGGCGGGGGTGGGGATCGACGCCCAAATCGTCCATGAGGTGGACCGCCGCCGTCGCGGCCCGATCCGCAAAAGCAGCTATGTTTGGCCCGCCATGCAAGTGGTGGGCGGGTATGATTATTCCCCGATTACGGTTCACGCCGATGGGGCGCGGGTCTTTGGCCCAATCCCCGGTGTGGCGTTTATCGGCAATGTCCGCGAATATGGGATCGGCTTCCCTATGCTCCCGCACGCCCGATCTGATGATGGGGTGCTGGATCTGTGCGCGTTGCCGTGCGGGTCAAGATGGCAGATGATAAAACTCTTGGCCCACGCGGCCGCCGGTGAACATCACCAACTGGAAGGGTCGGTCTATCTCAAGGCCCGCCGGGTGGAGATCGAATCGGATCGGCCCATGGCGGTGCAGGTGGATGGTGAGCCGGCCGGTTTCACACCCGTCCGGATCAGGATGCTGGAACATAAACTGCGGTTCGTGGTGGAGTAATAAATGATGGAACATTTGCTGGGATTGAATAAAACACCCCTCTTCGTGATCGCCGGTCCCTGCGTGCTGGAATCGATTGATCTATCCCTGCACATCGCACGGGAGATGAAGGCCATTTGCGCCCATCTGGGGTTGACCTACATCTTCAAAGCCTCTTTCGACAAGGCCAACCGCTCCAGCGAAAACTCCTTTCGCGGCCCGGGTCTCCAAGAGGGACTTCGCCAACTGGAGACCATCGGCAGGGAGATGGGTGTTCCACTTTTAACCGATGTGCATGAACCGCATCAGGCCGCCGCCGTGGCACAGGTGGTGGACATCCTCCAGATCCCCGCCTTCCTGGCCCGTCAGACCGATCTCTTATCCGCCTGTGGCCGCACCGGCCGAACCATCAACATCAAAAAAGGGCAGTTCATGTCCCCCTCAGAAATGAAAAATGCCCTGCACAAGGTGCAAACCACCGGCAACTCCAAGACCATGCTTACCGAGCGCGGCACCTTCTTCGGCTACAATCGTCTGGTCAACGACTTCACCGGCCTGGCCGTGATGAAGGAACTGGGCGTGCCGGTCCTCTTCGACATCACCCACTCCACCCAGCAACCTGCCGGCCTGGGCGGCTCCAGCGGCGGCAATCCCCAATACGCACCCCTGCTGGCCCGCGCGGCCGTGGCGGCCGGTGTCGATGGATTATTCCTCGAATGCCACCCCGACCCCCAAAATGCCAAAAGCGACGCCGCCACGGTGCTGAATCTCAATCAGGTGGAGCCGATCCTCAAAAGTTGCCTGCAAATCGCCCAACTGCGAAAGGAGTGGTGATCGATCATGCCCAAATCCAACACCAGGAACAAATCCGCCAAACTCTCCCACCTCGACGAACAAGGGCGCGCCCGCATGGTCGATGTGGGACACAAGCCCATCACCACCCGCATCGCCATCGCCGAGGGGTTTATCCACATGAACGCGGCGACATTGACCGCCATTGCCGAGGAACAACTCCCCAAGGGTGAGGTGCTGGGGACCGCCCGCCTCGCCGGCATCATGGCCGCCAAACGCACCGGCGATCTGATCCCCCTCTGCCACCCCTTGTCCCTCGACAGCGTCAACATCGACTTCGACATCCCGCAACTGAGCGGCGATGCGGCCGGCAATGAGGGGGAGCGACTCTCCATCCGCATCCAATCCACCACCCGCATCAACGCCAAAACCGGCGTCGAGATGGAAGCGTTGACGGCCGTCTCAATCGCCGCCCTGACCATTTACGACATGTGCAAGGCGATCGACAAAACCATGGTGATTGATGGCATTCGTCTGGTGAGCAAGACCGGAGGGAAAGGGGGATAGGGGGTAATATTGGAAATTTGCCACAGAGGCACAGAGGGCACAGAGAAATACACGGAGAATATTTAACTATTCTATTCTTCTCTTCTGTGTGTGCTCTGTGCCTCGGTGACACATTTTCTTAGAGGGTGTTATGCACTTTGGGAATGAACCTGCGATACTGGTGGGATGGCAAGGAAGCCGTACCCCAGTGACGTCAAGGACGATGAATGGGCGTTCGTGGTCCCGTATCTCACGCTGATGCGTGAGGATGCGCCGCAGCGTGAGCACGATCTTCGCGAGGTGTTCGATGCCCTGCGATGGATCGTGCGG
>JADLBV010000032.1 GCA_020847545.1 Phycisphaerales bacterium | reverse complement strand
CGGCGCGTTGGCGACTTCATTGCTGACGGCGAACCAATAAGAAGCGCCCAAAGGTTCGGAACCTCCGTCCAGTCATCGTATTGCTTCGGTCGGATTGCAATCTTTCGTCCGATGAGACTCCCGGCGCTGGCCAGCATCGCCACCGCCGAAAATTCAGGGGGACACTGCATCCGCTCCGAAACATCCATCGCCCATTCGCGTAGAGATTCCGGTAGTAGGTCGTAATCGAATTGATTCACCGGTGGTAAACCGCTCGGAAGTGGCTTCGGTTCCGGCCAGTCAAACCCGGCGGGTACTGGCGCAACCTCCCCGGCTATGCGCAACATATCTTCCCGTGTGCCACCGTTGGCAAGGAATTGCTCAATGTCGCCGCCAGCAGGTAGGCCAGGCAGATTCACCACTTTCACTGATGCTGGCGGGTCAAGTGAAAGAAGGATGCGAGAAACATCATCGGCGTACTTCCGGCCCGGCTCATCATGGTCCGGCAATATGACCACTTCCCGCCCCGCCAGCGCCGTCCAGTCGGTCTTGCTGGCCGATGATGATCCATGCGCACTTGCAACCGTCGCAAGTCCCAAACCCGCCGCTATATCCGCGCACTTTTCCCCCTCGCAGATATAGATCGGCCCATCGGCGGGGAGCTTATCGAGTCGATAAAGCGGCCATTTATCCGGCGGGTCTCCGATGCGCCACCCGCTCTTGTGTCGGTGGATGGGGCGATATTGCTTGCCGTCGGCTGTCGCCAGCCGCACAATTTTCGCGACTTCCCCACCGCCTGAATCGCGATACGTCCAGTCTTTCACCCGCTTCCCGCCAGTCGATTTTTCAATTGCCTCGATAGCCAATATCGCCGTCGCGTAGCTTTTCTTTCCGCCGTCGCCAGCAGATCGTGATTGACCGGCCGCATGAGCCTGTCCATTACCGGCGCGCCAAACCTCTCCCCCATCACGCCAGCATTTACCGGCCCGGCCGTCGGACGCAATGGTACATCGGTCGGCGTTCCCGCATTGCGGACAGGTTTTGCCTGCAGCCTTACAAGATTGCCATTTATTGCTGCTTTTATTGCCATTCATATGTACAGTCCTTTTTGGCCGCCCATCCCTTCCCCGGAAGCGGCCGTTTTTATTTCGTTTCGTTCGCGTTATTTTCGATCCATTTTTCGACCGATTCCCGCCGCCAGAATCGCGCTTTCCCGCCGATGGTCATATCCGGCCGGGGGAATTGCCCCGCCGATATCCATCGCTCGAATGTGCGTTTAGCAATGGGGAGATAATGCGTTCGGACCATCGCGGCCGTTAATAGTTCGGGGGTCTCATTTGGCACGCCGTACCCCCTTCTGGCCAGCGCGGGTACGCTCTTGCCGGCGTTTTCGTCGCCTTAAATCCTCGATGGTTTTTACCTTGCGGGCAGCTTCGGCCAGTCGCCGGTACGCCGCTCGCTCCGATGGGGTTAAAAGTGCTTCCATACCCTAGGGGGGGTCCGTAGCGCCTTTGCGCGCATTAAAGCGCTACGGGCGAGCATTCCGCGCCTGTTTTTACGTGCGAAATAAATTTTCTCGAAATTTCCTTAAGGCGCTACGAAAGGCGCTACTAAGGCGCTACGGCGCGCGCGGTTTAATCCCCGTCATTGCCAGCGATTGAGACTTGCCCCCGGCGGTCATGGGGAAGGGATTGCGGCTTGTGGCCATGCGACTTGTTCGCGTACACCCCCAGCTTCCGCTGCCCCGCTTTCAACAGTCTGTTGACCGTTGGATGTTTGATCCCCATCGCCTTGGCTATTTCAGCAACGGATTGCTTTTCGCCGTGCATGGCCAACGCCTGTTTCTGGCGATCTGTCAGCAACGCACCATCAGCAATACGGCTCCGCCGCTTGGCCGTCTTTTGTTTTCGCCCACTCTTGGTCACTGGCGTTGTAGATGCGCTGGCCGGATTGCCCGTCACGATATTCCCCCGCTCCATCAACCGGGCGCACCATCGCCGCAATTCGAGCAGGGCGGACAACACCTTCCCGTAGGTGAAGTCTTGAATCGGTCGAATCGGCATACCCGCCCGATCCCGATTCAATGCCCATCCGATATCGAAACACGCACGCATGACTTTTACCGGCGATTGGTCGGCAAAAACTTCCCGTAACGCGCACCCCATGCCCACCAGCCGCCCGGCCTGCTCGATGATGGAGATATGGTAGTCAATCTTCTCAGCCAGTAGTTCCGGCGTGTCGATATGCACGCCACATACCAACCGCTCAAGATGCTTGGCCCGCAAATCAGATTGTTCCGTTGACATGATTCACCTATGTTGGCGGGCACAGCCCAGGGCGGATCAGCCATAGGTGAAACCGATCCGCCGCTGGACCTTCGGACGGAAGCGATCCGCCCGTTCCCGTTCTTCTTTTACCCCCGCCCAATCAATTCAAGCAATGGTTTTGGATCGACTTTTTTGCCCCGCAAATGGCGGACGGCCAGTACCATTCTTATTTCGCGCGCTCCAAAACGCCGCACCTACCCCCCCTGCTCCAGTAGTTTTTGCTCCGCCACGGCCCCCGGCAACACCTTGTGGCCGATATTCAGCGTAAACTCCACTGGCCGATCATCCACGCCGTCGCCGCTGGTCACGTCAACCGGTTGTCGCGCCTTGCCGATGGTTCGATCCAGCAGTTCCCGCGCCGCCGCCACGTCCCCGGCCTTTGCCTTGTCGATGAGCATCTGGACGACCTCGGCGATATCTTCGGTGGTTACGGCCTTGAGCAGGGCGGAACGCAGTTTTGTAACCCGCCGGATGAACGGATTGCCCGGCCCGCCACGATTGCCCACCGCGAACCGGCCGGTCGGCGTTCGTCCGATTGCCACGTTTTGTATCCGATCATCATCCATCATACGTCACCTCATTCCTGAATCGCTTCCATGCCCCCCTGCACGGCCGCTGGTGCATTCTGAATCGCCGGTAGGGTTCTGGCATCCCGCCCCCTTCACCATCGCCACGATGCCCGCCCGCAACACCGCTGGCAGGTCCGGCCACGCATCGACGATGGATCGTAGATCGGCGTCCAGTTCCGGCCGATGGACTACTGACATATTCACTGCGCCTGCTGGTGAAATTTGCTGTTTTTCAATTGGAATATGCGAATTGGTTGAGGGTTCGACCCCCTTCACCCGCTCTTTTGCCCCACCTATGTCAGGTGGGGTTTTTTGTTGCCAATGATTCTACGGATGCATGGATATACACATGTGGACAATGGTTTCGGCTATCGGATTCATAATGTCCCGACAAACTCCACCAAGTCGTTGAATGCCTTTTTCTGTACCGGACGGGTCACATCATAAAAAAATCCATGTTCGGCTCGTGGATATACGATCATTTGTGCCCGCGCACCAGCCTGTAGCATCGTACGAACAAATTCCTCCGAAAACTCCCGTGGAAACATGTGTTCATCCTGTGCCTCCATAAGCAGCACTGGCGGCGTTGTGTGGCGGATATGCCGAAGCGGGGAAACCCGTTGATACAGTTGCGGCGACTGGTCGTACGGCTTGCCGACAATCTCCTGCATTGCCTCCAGGCTGCCGGGGAAGATCTCATCCCACGGCTCGAACCGCACCGGCGCCGCCTGCACGGCCGCCCCGGCCGGCACGATCCACTCCTCCTGATGCAGATCGATGTCGCCATAGGCCAGCTCATCTTCGCATTCTCCGGGTAAAGCCATCGCCAAAAGGAGCGCCAGATGCGCCCCGGCCGACGAACCCACCACCATCACCCGCCTTGGTCGTCCCAGCTCGGCCAATTTTCGCATGAAAATCGCATATCCATGCCGTACATCCATCACCTGATCGCCGATGTGTGTCCCACTGAGGCGATAATCGGTGGAGCCACAGATAAACCCCATATCCAGCAAAGCCCGAATAATGGGATGAAAAATCACCCGGCTTCCCCCGCGCCAGCCCCCGCCGTGAATAAAAAAGATGGCCGTCTCCAGACTGATCTTTCCGGGTAAGAACAGGTCCAAAACACGACCCTGAATCATGGCCGTATCGAAATAGATGGATTGAAATTCCAAGGGCATGAATACAAATGCTAACACAAAGCGAAGGAAGGGAAAAATGCCTCCTAAAATGAAAAATTCCTAAAATTTATTATTTGACATCGACAGATTCCCGTAGTATCGTATCGATACGAATGGCAACAATTCTGGATATTTCGCGTGAAACTGGGCTGGCCCGAACGACCGTGGCTGAAGTGCTTCGGGGCAAGGCGGGGTACAGCCAAACTTCACGGGAAAAAGTTGAATCGGCCGCCAGACGCTTGGGGTATCGCCCCAATTTCCTCAGCAAAGCGCTTCGTGGGGGAAAAAGCATGTCCATCGGAACGATCTGGCCCATGCGAGGCATCACGGGTGATGTGGATGTAAGCATGAAGGTGATGGAGCAGGCCCGGCGCATGGGATACATCATCTTTCAGGATGAGGAGGATCATCACGATGTCTCCCTGATGCGGCGGATTCTGAATGGGTACGCCGACCGACGCGTTGATGCCGTGCTGCTCTGGTGCAGTTGTGAAATGCTCTTGAATTTGAGCGACGACTTAAAACCATTCAGGGGCGTCGTGGCGGTGACTCCCGATCCGGCGAATGCCGTTCGATATGACATGGTCGTCCATGACCGCTATCAGGCAATTGAAGAAACGGTGGAGTATCTGGCTCGGACGGGAAGACGGCGTGCCGCGATTGTTCTTCCAGACGACCCCTCACAGCGTAGCAAGATCAATTATTTTCTCCGCTGCTGCGAAGCGAATGGCATGGAAAGCGACGAGCGGTCCGTGGTGGATTTGCGTCCTTTTAAGTCAATATCGCCATTCGTGGAAAGTTGTCAGCTCGCCTATGAATCGCATTTCAAGGATGGCATCGACATTGATGCGCTGTTTTGCGGAGCGGATCATTCGGCTATGGCGGCATTGCGTTTCTTCCATGATCGCCAGATTCGCGTGCCGGAGGATGTGGCCATCATCGGCTGGAACAACATTGAACTGAGCACGCTCTGTAGGCCGCCGCTGGCGAGCATCGATCGCGCCCATAATCAATTGGTCGAAACAATCAGCCAAATGCTCTTCAGTCGGCTGGAAAATCCCGATCTGCCCCCACGGCGGCAGACCGTTCACATGAAATTTGCGTGGCGAGAATCGGCGGGTGTATCCGTCGAGGACACCACAAATAATTGCACGTTTTTATAGGAGGCTACCATGAAGTATGTGGCGTTATTGGCGGCTGCGACAGTCGCCGGACTTGTTGTTTCCGCATCGGCGGCGACGATCCAATATCAGGAAAACGTCAGCCCCACAAACCCATACGATGTTCCCGCGACCGAAATCCGGGCTGCATCTGCCACCACCAATTATTCTGGTGGAACCAATGGGTTGGATGCGGGGCGCTATTCAGCTTTACCAACTCGCTCGGTCATCTCCTTTGATCTGAAGGCGACCGGCGGTTTAAGCGGTGGCGAAACCATTCAGTCGGTCACTTTGGACCTGACCAAGATGTTGGACACCAATTTTTCGAGTACAAGCACAACGAACAAGCTCCTGGAGATTCATGCTCTTACGCATGGATTCAATGGGACGCAAGCTTCCTGGAACAATTCCGCCACCGGAACCCCATGGACCACCGCGGGTGGGGATTATTCCTCCACCGTACTGACCTCGGTTACGCAGAGTGCCGCAAATAACTCGGCGGACACATTCATCACATCAGCTCAATTTGTGGCCGCTGCACAGGATGCGCTCGATAACAACAATGGAATTTTGAATCTGATCCTCATCGCCCCCAACGCCGAAGCCGCGTCAGGAAACAACCTTTATGTCCGGTTTTATAATTCCAATACCACCACCGCCGCCTATAGGCCTTTGTTGACCGTGACCACGGTCGTCCCCGAACCGGCCACCAGCGCCTTGTTCATCCTTGGCGGTGCCGGCGCGCTGGCGGCGCGGCACAGAAAATAGGGATCGTTTTTACAAGTCGAGTGTCACAGGTCGCGCAATGCCGTGACCTGTGGCTACCCGACAAGCTCCATGGCAAATATGCGAGGCAGCCATGAAACCCAAAACCGCGTTTACGTTGGTTGAGTTGCTGGTCGTCATAGGAATCATAAGCATTCTGGTGGCAATGCTGCTACCGGCACTGAATGCGGCCAGAGAGGCGGCAAAGACCGTCGCCTGCGCCAGCAACATGCGGCAGGTCGCCATGGCCGCCCACATGTACTCGGCCGAAAACAACGGTCAGTTGCCCTATGCTTATGACCGCGGATCAGGCCCAAATGATCCACTTCGGAGGGTCACCTTCTTTTCATTGATGGCCCCGCAACTGGGATTGAAGTATGACCCGATGAATCCTTATGCCTCGCAGTGGTACGAAGATTCCGTGCTGCACTGCCCATCGGATGATCTTCCACGAAATCCAGTCTATGAAACGTATCGCGAAGGGGGACGCAGCAGCTACTGCGTCAATGGTTTCGTGAGCGATGTCTACACGCCGCAGAATCCCTCCTATACCGTCACCGGCGCTTCCACCAACGCGGGGACTCGGAAAATGTCGCAGATACCATCGCCGTCGACGACGATTCTGCTGGTCGAAAACTGGGAATGGCTTGGCCCATTTGGCGTGGATTACAGCGCAGGCGTTTGGGGCTATGGCGGCTACTCCCCCGTCACCGTCTACATTCAGAGCAGCAGCTATGGCTACGCAACAGGCGTAAATACGCCGGCCGCCCTCGACATGGGCAAACAGGGATACCACAACCGATCCAATGGTCGGGGCATCTGCAACTGGGCCTTCGCGGACGGGCATGTGGATGCCATGAACTGGAAGCAAACCGTTCAACCCAGAAACCTGTGGCGCGTCGAACTGGCCAAGCAGGCCCAGGAATACAACCCCGGACCGCAGTTTTTTGTTCCATGAACGGTCATAAGCGGTTGGCCGGCATGTACGTTCCGCCCTGGTTAATACCGATGCGTGCTCATCGGTGATCATCGCAACTTTTAACCCCTTTACCCCAACAAAGATGACAATCAATAAGAACCACATGACCAAGATCGTGGCCGGACTGTTCCTGTTCATGTCGGTCGTCATGTCCATGCCCGCTCCGGCGGCCGAACCGCCAATCCCGCCCGGGGTGTTTAATGTCCGCAACTTCGGCGCCAAAGGAGATGGTCGCACGGATGATACAGCGGCCATCCAGGCGGCCGTCAACGCCTTTACCCGCGATTATTCCGGCCGCGGCTTGAGGGTTCGGAAATTCGGTCAATCCTTCGGCGGCATCGGCACGCGCGCCTATTCACAGGTCGTTTTCCCCCCCGGAACCTATTTGATCTCGAGCCCCATCGTCTTTGAGATGTACGCATCAGTGCGTGGCTTTGGGCAGGCCATCGTGCAACAGAACGATCCTTCAAAGGAAATTTTCTATTTCCATTCCACCCGTCAGACGCACATTCAGGGGATGCAATTCAAAGGAGGCTCCACGCAGCTTAAAATCTGGACCAACAACATCGACGCCTCGCAGATCATTATTGAACATTGCAGCTTCGCAGATGCCGGCGAAAACGCCGTGGAGTGCCGTTCATTCACCAAGCAGAGATTGGAGGGTGAAAACTGGGTCAATTCCAAACCATGGGCCCCCTACACCCTGACATGGAACAAGGACACACCCATCCTCACGCCAAACAACGCAGACCATCTTGGCTATTGGAACAATTCCACGCAGATGACGATCGCCAACTGCCGATTCATAAACAATATCGGCGCGGTATCTTCCGATTGTGACGGGTTTCAGATGCGGAATTGCATCGTCAACGCATCCGCTCAGGCCGATGGACCGATCTTCACCTTCCCCTTCGGCGGCGAAAACCATCTTTACAACATCAAGGCCCAGGCCAACCCGGCCATCGGAAAACATCCATACTGGATCAAGGATGGCGGCATACTTTCCATCCGTGACAGCGAGTTTATGACCCAAAGCGGCGACGGCATCGGGTTTCTCCGCTCATTCAACGAACCGATGACGACATGGGAATGGTTCTCGGTCATTATCGACAACTGTCGTCTGACCACGGCCGGCTGTCCGGACAACGCCATCGTCTGGCTGCAAAAGGGAATCCATCCGCCCATTTTCTCCATGACCCATGTCACGGAGACATCAGCAAAGCCCGTCAACGTTTTTTCATGGGAGGATCCATCCGCTCTGGCCAACCTGAAGGATTTTCACACAACCGCCGGAGGCATTGCGAAACTGGGCGATGAGTACAAGATTCAGTTTTCAAGCAACAGCGACAATATCATTCTCAATTTGCCGGACGAAATGGAATCATTTCAGGCAAAACCCATTCCGGACAACATCCTCCAGAAAACACATGTGCCGCGATTGGCTTGGAATTGGGACGATCTGATCCATCAGACCACATCAACGCTCGATGCGGCCGATTATTTGCCGCCCGAGCGAGATCCTCATGCGGACATGACACGCGAGATCCAAAAGGTATTGGACATGGCTGGAAAGAAAGGTAAATGTCTGGTTATCCTCCCCGGCCGGATATACGAGGTATCCGACACCATTCGGATTCCCGCGGAGGTGGTCATATGCGGCGCGGGAACGGCAGTTTTCAAACAGAATACAACGAATCGAATCGTCTTCAGCATAGACGACCCGCTCTCTGTGGGGTTCAAGAACTGTCAATGGGTGGGGGGCGATCGCGGCGTCCGCATCCGGACAAAGGTGGATGCCAAAGCGCGCATTGCATTTGAAAATTGCCGTCTTTACGATTCCATGGTGGGAATTGAATGCCTGGCTGGTGACGGCACGATGGACAACCACAATCAAACCGAAGTCCTCTTCGCCGTCGGCCAGTTTGGCAGCACTCAGGGGATGGTCACCAATGCGTCGCGGACTCAACTGGATGACATCTGGATCAGCAGCGACCCCCGCCTTGACGATCAGGCGGCCTTTGAAAATCGCGGCGGAGCGATGCGCGTTGAGGCAATGCTCGGCGTCCCCAAGCTCTGGGTTGGCAGCCGCTACAACAACACCCCTCCTGAGGCTAAAGATAAGTGGCCCTACAGCCGCCAGACGCGTTGGTACGACAACTGGGGACAGTTCTATGTGCTGGACACCCGCTTCGGAGGTGAAAGCAGTGGAATGTGCAATGTGTACAACCGTTCGAGCGACGGAACCGTGTACATCGAAGGAGGAATCTCCACCTACTATAATGGTTTTACGAACAGGTGCATTCTGTACCTGGAACAAGATCCCGCCGCAGCGGTCCTTCGCACCATATCAGCCGGCGGATCCAATGTGAACGGTTCCTCCCACATCAAACGTCCCGACGGCAAAACCGAGGCCGCCAATGTTTACAGCAGTGCAGTGATGGGACCTTCTTCCCCATAATCCCAAGGCAGGTTGGGGTGCCGTGAACCATGATATCTTTGTCAACGTCGTATCGTTGTTGAAATGATCCCATTTGTTCCTTCATTGCGTTCGCACGTTCGACGGTACTGTCGTGGGCTGAGGCCGACCTGCTGTTTGAATCGCCTTGACAGGTGAGATGGATCTGAAAAACCAAGTTTGCTCGCGATCTGTTTGTCGCTCAATTCCGCTTCGAGCATCAGCGTCTGGGCATGACGAATCATGCTTTGCAGGCGGTATTGATTGGGGGACATGCCGACGGCGTCACGGAATTTTCGGCGAAAGGTGGACTGGCTCATGCCAAAATCATCGGCGATGGCCGGCAGGCCCCGTTGCGATGGTGTCATCTGTTCCAGTGTTGCGCGGGCCTGTTCGATGAAGTTATCTTTTGAGCCTCGCTGCCAGGTGGGGTTGCCGGCGAGCATTTCGGCCAGCAGGTCCTGAAGCCGGCACAGTTCGCGAAGCGCCGCCGATTCGTTTGTGGGAACACCGGCCGCCGTGACCCAGAGAATGCGCTCCAGCCAGTTGGTGGATGTTCCCAGCCGCACAACCGGATGCGAGCGATCGAGGATCCCCGCACTTTCCCAGGCGCGAAAAATCGGGCCGTCGAATACTATAAATTGCTCCGACCAGAGCGGCGCCGGGCCGTATCGGTGCGCCAGGTCTGGAAAGACCAGAATCAGATCCCCCGCCGACAACGCACAGCGGCAGCCCGCTTCATCGACATATTTTCCCCTTCCCTCCATCACATAGGCCAGCGCGTAACGACCAAGTGCCCGCATGGAGGTGATCGGTTTACGCGCGGCATAGTTGCACCCCGTCACCAGAATCGACCCAAGCGGACAGTTTTGAAAATGTGGGTCCGTCAATCGATCCACAACCACACTGCTTGGTTCCATCTGTCGCGGCATTGATCGAAATATACAACTCTTTGATCAGTTTTACAATTTTTAGTCGTATTTACTGCGATATAATGTACATATGTCGATTCGAGATTTAACGCTATTTATTCATGTAGGGAAAATATCATGCAGGTGAAATTCGGCACGCGCACATTCGAGCGAGGCGGCGCGGACCTTGGCGAACTGCGCGACTCCAACGCGTTGCTGGGTGACTGGACGGCCATTCATCAACGCATGGGAGAAGATGGATATCTCTGGTTTCGCCAACTGATCGATCCCGCCAGGGTATCCACCGCGCGCACCACCGTTCTTCAATATCTGGACCAACAAGCGGCCCTGGCACCTGGAGAGAGTGTGCTGGAAGGGGTGATGACCCGCGGCGGCAAATCGGTCAACCTGAAAGGGCGTGCCGGGATCGCACATCATCCCGATGTGCTGGCGGCCGTTGAATCGCCGTCGCTGTTCGAGTTCTTCGCCGGTTATTTCAACGAACCCGCCGTCACCTTTCCCTACAAATGGCTGCGCGCCGTCGGCAACGAGGAATACACCGGCGCCCATTACGATGTGGTGTACATGGGCCTGGGGTCGAGTCGCCTGCACACGACCTGGATCCCGATGGGTGATATCCCGGTGGAACTCGGCACGCTCGCGGTCTGTGTCGGTTCGCACCGGCTCGACAGTTTCGCGCCGCTGCGCAACACCTATGGCCGCGGCGATGTCGATCGCGACGGCATTGATGGTTGGTTCACATCCGACCCGCTGGAAGTCACGCAAAAATTCGGCGGCCAATGGCGCACGGCCGATTTCTCCGCCGGCGATGTGATGATCTTCGGCATGTACACCCTGCACGCCTCAACCACCAACATCACGCATCGATACCGCCTCAGTTGCGATGTGCGTTATCAACCCGCGTCGCACCCGATGGATGCGCGTTGGACCAAAACCGGCAAAGGACACAACAAATGACCCCTCGTGAACGCTGGATGTGCCTGCTCAACGGCAAGACGCCCGACCGCATCCCCACCGATTATCAGGCGACCATTGAAATCACCAACCGCTTGAAGTCCGATCTTGGCTGCGGCGACATGGAGACGCTGTTTCGCCACTTTGACATTGACGGCAAGCTGGTTTTTGACGCCAATTACATCGGCGCCGCCCCTCTCACACCCCCTCATCTGGCGTCGGGGCTGGGCGTTGCCGATGAGCCGGCCGACAATGCGGATTCGGATACCGATGTTTGGGGTGTGAAATATTCCGACATTCAATACGGTACGGGCGCCTACCGCGAAGTCGCTCATCATCCGCTGGCGGATGCGCAATCACCACAGGATGTGCATCGTCATCGCTGGCCTTGCGTCGATGACTTCGATTTTTCCCGCATTGCAAAAAAGCTGGACAATCACGATTCCAGCAGGATTGTCCTTTGCGGATGGTATGAGCCATTCCTGATCTACTGCGCCATGCGCGGCATGGAACAATCGTTTGAAGACCTGTTGTGCAACCCCGAAATCGCCGACGCGATCCTGGGGCACCTGTTTGATTTTTTCCATGAATTCAACCGTCGATTGTTTGAGGCCGGCAAGGGGCGAATCGACCTGACCTATGTCGCCGAGGATTTGGGCGGCCAGACCGGACCATTGATGAGCCTGGAGGTCTACCGCCGGTTTCTTCTGCCCAACCAGATCAAAATGGCCGACCTGGCCCGCCGATACAACATCCACATCATATATCACACCGATGGCGCAGCGCGGATTTTCCTACCCGACCTGGTCGACAGGGTTGGCATCGAACTGCTCAATCCGATCCAGTGGCGATGTCCCGGCATGGATCGCGTGGGATTGGTGCGCGACTTCGGCCGGCAGATCATTTTTCACGGCGCGGTCGACAACCAGCAGACCCTTTCCTTTGGAACAGTGGACGATGTGATCGCGGAGGTGCGCCAAACCAGAGACATTTTTTCAAAATGCCGCTGGATTTGTGGGCCGTGCCACAACCTTCAACCGGTCACGCCAACCGCCAACATCTATGCGATGTATCAAACCATCAACGAATCGTGATTCCAATTCAAGATGACGGCATCAGGGCCATCACCCCATCACCGTCCCCACCACTTTCCGTCGTCTTGGACGGGTGTCGAAATCGATCAGGACCACCTGTTGATACTCACCGATGACCAGCGATCCTTTGTGAATGGGAACCAGCAGGCTTGGCCCGATCAATGAAGCGCGGACATGGGAATGGCCGTTGTCGTCGTTCCAGGTGGCTTCGTGTTCGTAATGGTCATCATCCGGCACCAACCGTTGCATCACGGCGCGAAAATCATGCTTCACCAGGCCCGGCTCAAATTCGATGGTCGTCAGTGCCGCCGTTGAACCGATGGCAAACAGATGCACCACCCCGTCGCCGGCCTGATCGCGTATCTGCTCGGCGACCATCTTGTTCAAATTGACGATGTCCCCGCCGCCATCGGTTGCAAACTCCAGGATAAACCGCTTCATGTCGCTCCGTTCGACTTTTTTATCAATCCATTCCGCACCCACGGCACGGCCAAACCCCTATAATGCCATGATGCTCAACCGGTGCAAGCCAACATGGAAAGCGAAGATTGTTTTGAGCAGTCTGGCCATCATCGGACCATGGATTGGCCGCACTCATGCCGAATCATCGACCACCTCCACCACACAACCGGTTTCACATTGGATCGAACAGCTCCACACTGAATGCCAACAACTGATTGACCTGACCATTCGCCGGCCATATGGCCGTGCGTGGCCGGCAACCCAGCCGGTTTCGTCCAAATCATCACCCGATAAACCCACAGTTGATCTCACCCCCGCCGCCACACCGGCCGGCGGATTGGTATTGGCATTGGCGGCCAAAGAACTCAACGACCCCCAACTTCTCGATATCTCCATCCAAATCGCCCGTGGATTGGCCGCCGCTCAACAGGGCAATGGCCGCATTCCCAGATTCGCGATCTTCGGCGCATCGGCCGGCGGACACGAACCACCCACCGTCGTCGCCAACCGATCCTCCACCGTCGCGGCGTTGGGACTGTTTCTAATCCTGCACGATCAATCCCAAAACGATGAACGCCTCGACCGATCCACCAGCAGGGCGCTCTTTTGGCTCTTGCGCCAACAAACCACCACCGGCGGCTGGCCGACCGTCCGACCCGATCAACTCGATGCTCCTCGACTGCTGCAACTGGATTCAACAGATTTCCGTAATAACACACTGGCACTCTATCTGGCGGGCGATTGTCTTCGCGATGCCGCAGCCACTCGCGCCGCCAACAAGTCGATCGATTTATTGTTGCGGGTGCGATTTCCCATTGATCGCCGCCCCGCCGCCGGTTTGTGGGCATCCACATACCAACTCAGTGGCGAGCCGCTGGCAAACAATCCGCAATCCGGTTGGATCGATCTGCGCGCCTCTGGCGAAGCAATACAAACCCTGATCGGGGCGGCCCTGCTGGCCAGTCGCACGGATGCGGCCGACGCGGTCGATCAGGCCGTCCGGTCCATGATGCAACTGCCCCATGACCCGCCTGCCGGTTGGGAGCGCTTTTACAATCCGGAAACCGCCAACCCTGTCGCCACCACCCGCCCAGCCGAACCGGCTGGCCCATTCACACCACCCACCCCCCCTGCCGAGCCGGCCATCGAAAACGTCGATTCGCTGTTCCGCTCCGCCGCCGCTTTGCGCACATTGTCGCGCGACGATTATCGATCCCTGCTGTCGGCCAATCGCTCATTGCGGGTTCGAGTCGCACTGGCCTTGTGCGGACTGGATGAATCACCTTTCGCCGTGGAATTGCCCTTGTCCCAACCCGAAGCCCAACGCTACTTGCGGGAACATGCCGAGCAATGGCAAACGCTCGATGGCCCGCCATCGACAACCATCATCGATCGTATCCGAAGAATTCACACCCTCCTGGTTCGCATCCAAATCGAACAACGTGCCGCCCAATCCTTTTCTCCCTAACTTATGTCCTATAATGTAGTTAGGATGTTTTTATCAATACTGATATTTGACCCGCCCCCAAAACGGTGTTATATTTGAGCGTTCGCACGCAGTCGATTTTGATGTTAGTCGTTGTGATGAATCAACTTACGTCGTCTAAGGGAACACCGACGACCGGTGGGCGCTTTTGCCTGATTTTGGCCCCGGCCATGATTTGCCTGGAGGTCTGTTGAGCGCAAGCCGCACTGGAAATGACTTCAAAGCCTCGGTCTTGCAAGCCACCGATATCGTCGAGTTGATCGGCCAGACGGTAGCGCTCAAGCGGCGGGGAAAAGATTATGTCGGGTTATGCCCGTTTCATCAGGAAAAAACGCCTTCGTTCCATGTCAGCCCGTCAAAGCAGTTTTTTCACTGCTACGGCTGCAAGGCTGGAGGCAATGCAATCGATTTCGTGATGCGGCGGGACCGCATCGAATTCATGGATGCGATGCGGCTGCTGGGTGAGCGGGCCGGCATCGAAATGCCCCGCTTCGGCGGGTCGAACGAAAAATTCAGCCAACGGCAGGTGTTGCTAGATGCGCAATCGGCCGCGGGCGTGTTCTTTGAAAAGTTACTGTCCCACCCCACCCAGGGGAAGGCGGCTCGGCAATACCTTCAACAACGAGGGTTTAACGAAGAGTCGATCCGCCGATTCCAAATCGGTCTCGCGCCCGATGCCTGGGATGGGTTGCTGACCAGCGCGGTCGCACGCAAGTTTTCACCCGAAATACTTGTGCAGGCCGGCCTAGTCAAACCGCGCGAGCGGGATGGAGGGTTTTATGACACCTTCCGCAATCGGCTGATGTTTCCGATCCGTGATGAATCGGGTCGAATCATCGCCTTTGGCGGACGGGTGATGCCGGGTTCGCAAGACCCCGCCAAATATCTCAACAGCCCCGAAACGCCTCTTTTTTCCAAAAGCCGAACGCTTTATGGACTGGACTTGGCCCGCCAGCGTGCCGTGGAGAAACGAACGCTGGTCGTGGTTGAGGGATACACCGATGTCATCATGTCGCACCAGTTTGGTGTGAGCAACGTGGTCTCGGCGCTGGGGACGGCATTGACCGAACAGCACGTCGGAATTTTGCGACGTTTCGCGGATCGGATCGTGTTGTTATTCGACGCCGATTCGGCCGGCGACATGGCGGCCAATCGTGCGGTGGAACTGTTTTTGACCCAACCGGTCGAAATTTTGATCGCCTCCATGCCGGCCGGGGTCGATCCGGATGAATTTTTGATGACACAAGGGGCGTCGGAATATGAGCAAATATTTGACAAGGCCCAGGACGCTCTATCCTATACATGGCGTCAGTTACAACAGAAACTGGCTGGCGATGGAACCCTGACCAGCCAGCAGAAGGCGGTGGAGGAATATTTGGCGATGCTGGCGGCCGCTCGTGGCAGCGGGCCGGTGGATTCGCTGCGATGGGGCGCCATTTTGGCGCGGGTCAGTCGACAGACCGACATCCCGATGGAGGAATTGAACCGACGATTTGGCCGAGGCGGCTCGCATGGGCGACGAAAACCTCAAGTATTCCAGAATACACAGACGACAGTAAGTGATTCGTACTCGCCGGGGGTTCTCAGTGCCCGCGACCGGGCGGAACGATGGGTTCTGGGCGTCTTGCTGGCCAAGCCGGAACGATGGCACGATGTGCAGCAACATCTGAATGTACAAGACTTTAACGATCCGGTTCGCCAGCAGTTGGCCGAGATATATTGGCATCATCAACGGGATGAGGGAGAGCCGGTTTTCAGCGAGTTTTTAGGAACATTGGATTCGGCTGAATTATCGGCCCTGGCGGTGGAATTGATCAATGAGACTGAACAATGGTCGGATCTGGATCGGTTGTTGACGGATGCGGTGGACCATCTGTTGTCCGAACAGGATCGACAGGAACGCAGAAAACTTGTGGCATCTTTACGGCGTACAACCGATGCCACATCGCCGACGGCACAGTCCGAGGTGGATTTATTGAAAAGTTTACAGGAAAAAGCCCGGCAGGGAGACCTGCGACGGGCCTAGAATATGGGACAGAGGATGCGGCCTCGGCGACGCAGCGGGCGTTAATCGAGTATATTTATCGCATCCGACAGTAATACAATTTGAATGGGCGGTCGCAACGACTCGCGTTGCAGGGCTCAGGAACATCCCTGAGGACCTTGGCCTGAAGATCACGGCCGCCTATGGGTTTGCTAGCATGAGTGCAGGTATGATCATGGAAACACCCTTAATTGGGTCAGGTTCGCAGGAAGAGGTTGATCTTCGGGTCAACGCGTTGCTCGAGATGGGTACGTCGAGGGGTTACCTCACATACGAGGAGTTGAATGAAAAGCTGCCGGACGAGGTGGTTTCGCCCGACAAGCTTGATTCGCTGCTGATGACGATCGACGAGATGGGCATCAAGCTCATTGACGAGGCGGACATCGGCGAATTTCAAAAAGGCCCCAAGCCCAAATCGGTGACGATCAAGGCATCGGCAAGTCTCAAGGCGACAGCGCCCTCAAAGGAGACGGCCGAATTTCTCCCTGAAGGGGCGGCCGAACAGGAAGAAGAAGTCGATCTGAACATCGACGCTGAACTGGCCGAGGCATCAACCAAGCGCATCGACGATCCGGTTCGCATGTATCTGACGCAGATGGGGGAAATCCCCCTTCTGACGCGCGAGCAGGAGATCGGGCTGGCCAAGCGGATCGAGATTTTCCGCAAGATTTTCCGTTCCAAGGTATTGGAGAGCGACTACTGCCTTCAATCGGCGGTGGAAATTCTCCAACAGGTGGACAGCGGCGATCTCCCCTTTGACCGGACGATGAAAATTTCAACGGCCGAGGATCAGGCGGACAAAGGGACGATCGGCCAGCGCATCCCGCTGAATCTCGGTTCGGTGCGGGTGATGCTGGGACGCAACCGCGATGACTGGGAAGCGCTGCGGTCGTGCAAGGTTCGCAAGGAACTCGACGATCTGCGCATGGCGATCCGCCGGCGACGTCGTCGTAGCGTAAAGCTGTTGGAAGAATTGTCGCTGCGCACCAGCAAGGTGACGCCGCTGATGAAGAAGCTGACGAGCATCTCCACAAAGATGCTGGAGCTGGAAGGGCGGATCGGTGAACTGGAAAAGGTCAAGGATCCGGGTGAAGACCTGGAGGTTTGCCTTCAGGAACGCTCCGGGTTGGAAGACCTGGTGCTGGAGGATGCGCAGTCGCTGCACAAGCGGGTGACGGCGGTCCGCAAGATTTATTTCAAGTACGAGGATGCCAAGCGGAAACTGTCGGGCGGCAACCTTCGGCTGGTGGTCTCCATCGCCAAGAAATACCGCAACCGCGGCTTGTCGTTTCTGGACATTATCCAGGAAGGCAACACGGGGTTGATGCGGGCGGTGGACAAATACGAATACCGCCGCGGCTACAAGTTCAGCACCTACGCGACGTGGTGGATTCGCCAGGCGATCACGCGGGCGATCGCGGACCATGCGCGCACGATCCGCATTCCGGTCCACATGATCGAGACCATGAGCAAGCTGCGGAACATCAGCAAGCAGCTCATGCAGGAACTCGGCCGCGAACCGACCATCGAGGAGATCGCCAAGCGTGCCAAGATGAGCGTCAGCGAGACCCGGCGGGTGCTGAAAATCAGCCGCCATCCCATCTCGCTGGACCGGCCGGTCGGCGAAAGCGAAGACAGCTACTTCGGCGATTTCATCGAGGATGAAAAGGCCGACAACCCGGTTGAGTCGGCGGCGCAGGAGATGCTCAAGGACAAGATCGAGCAGGTGCTCAAGACGCTGACCTATCGCGAGCGCGAGATCATCAAGCTGCGCTACGGCATCGGCGACGGTTACACCTATACGCTGGAGGAAGTCGGCCGAATCTTCAAGGTGACGCGCGAGCGCGTGCGTCAGGTTGAAGCCAAGGCGATCCGAAAGCTCCAGCATCCGGTTCGCGCCCGAAAGCTCGAAGGCTTTCTGCCCGGAAGCGTGCCGCAAACGTAACCCGACAGCGCCTGTAGGTTCCAAAAACGGGATGGGACCGACGATGGATGTCGAATCCGTCGGCAAGGTCATGGCGACATGACTTTGCCGACGGATTTAGCGTGCGACCCGTCAATTTCACCTTCTTCGCCTATCGATATCATGGCAACTCCAAAACGCCCCACCCGCATCGGTTTTATTCCCGCACACCGTGGTTTTTTCAGCGCATCCCTCGCCGCCGAGGCAAGACGGCAAACGATATCGCTGATGCGTGAACTTGGCGTGGAGGTGATCGTCCCCTCTGAAACCCAAACCGAACATGGCTGCGTGCAGGACATCCGACAGGCCGAAGTTTGCGCCGATTTGTTTCGCAGTGCCGATGTGGATGGCATTGTGATCGGGGCGATGAATTTTGGCGATGAGCAGGCGGTGGCGCACGTCGTCAAATCGGCAAATCTCGATGTGCCGATCTTTCTCTTTGGCGCGCAGGAGAGTCAAACCCTGTCGCTGAAAATGGATCGCCGTGACGCATTTTGCGGCCTGTTGTCGATTGCCGATGCGCTTCGGCAGATCGGCGCGCGATATCTCGTCGGCCGACGTCCGATTTGTTCACCGGCCAAAGATGCTTCATTCCGCACCGATCTGGATGAATTTTTCAGGGCATGTCGGGTGGTCAAAGGAATTCGTCGGGCAAGATACGGCCAGCTTGGCGCGCGCCCGGATGCGTTCTGGACCTGTCGATTCGACGAACGGCGACTCCAACGCCTTGGCCCAACAACAGTCGTGCTCGATCTTTCCGAGGCGATCGCCGGCATTGGGCGGATGAAGGATGATGAGGCGGATGTCCTGCGCATGGTGCGCGAATTGACTGAATATGCGGATTGCTCATCTGCGCCGAGCGCATCGCTTGTGATGATCGCGAAATTTGAATTGTTCCTCAAACGCTGGATCGCCGAACAGGCCCTGGATGGTGTCGCCATTCAATGCTGGACATCCATGCAACAGAACCTTGGCATCAGTTCGTGCGCGGCAATGAGCCGGCTGAGCGATCAAGGCTTCCCGGCCGCGTGCGAGGCCGATATTCTGGGCACGCTCTCCATGCACGCGCTGCATCTGGCCAGCGACAACCCCGCCGCGCTGGCCGACTGGAACAATCTTCACAATGAGGATGATGAGCTTGTCAATCTCTGGCACTGCGGCGTCTTCCCACGCAGTTTCGCCAGTGAGAAACCACGGTTGACGGCGCATGGCATTCTCAAATCGCTGCCCATCATCGGAGAGGCCAATTCCTTTGGAACAATTGAATTTGAAGCCAAACCGGGGCCGGTCACGTTGCTCCGCATCGCGCAGGACAACGCCGATGCCACCAAGGCGCTGGTGGTCGAAGGCCAGTTTGAGGAAAATTCAGCGCATACATTTGGATCCTACGGCTGGTGTCGAATCCATCGGCTTCAACAACTATATCGCGATGTGCTGCTACAGCACTTTCCGCATCATGTGGCGGTCGTGCAGTCGCATGTGGCAAACCCGTTGAAAAATGCGCTGGGCAAGTTTCTCGGGATTCAGGTGTTTTCGGATGTGAATTCCGGACTAAGTGAGATCGGGAGAACGTAGCCGTTGTTGTCTTAGCAATGCTATAATGGCTGCGTGTCATGACAGGCATGATTCTGAAGTCGTCTGCAAAGGAATTGGCGATGACAAAAGCATTCAATGGTTCGGTTCCGGCCTTGATAACACCTCAGATGCTGGCTCGCCGCGATGAGTGGGTGAAACGGGTAACAGCGCTTGTCGAACAGGTGCGCCAGTGGTCGCAACAGGCTGGCTGGTCGGTCATTGTCGAGCATGAGGAAGTCGAGGAGAAGCTGTTTGGAAGTTACGAAGCTCCGGCGGCGCGCGTGCAGCTTCCAAAAGGCGACCTGCCTGAACGCGCGGTGCTGGTGATCCCGATTGGATTACAAATCGCGGATGGAAATGGTCGGGTTGACCTTGAGGGGTATCCCACACTCAGTCGTGTAAGGCTAGTTGGCGATGAGCGGGGAGGTTGGAACATCTGGACAGATTCAAATATCCCGCTGCGACAGCCGTGGAACGCCAATACATTCCATCAACTGGCGCAAGACCTGGTGGCGTGATCCACGGGGCGAGGCGATGACCCAACATGATTGTCATCAACGGATTCGTCGCATCCGAAACGAGTTGTCGGCATCGCACTATGCGCTGGGCCGTGCCGATGTCATGTGGGATCCTGAGGCTGGAACAAATATTGCCAACCATCGCGGCGATGTCACTCTCAACGAAATTCGACGGGCCAAGGGCAATCTTGACCACACATTCCTATTGCGAATTTTCGCTGAATTTGAAGGCATTCTGCTGGACTATTGGCATGCGGGCTTGGGGAGAAGGACCAGTCCAAAGGTTTCCGTCCTGATCACCCGCATCGCATCCATTCCTCCGGTGCCGATAAGCGATAACCACCGAAATGGAGTCCACCATGTTCGGGAATTTCGCAACATGCTGATCCACGCTCAATCGGAACCGGTCGAACCACTGACGATTGATCAGTGTCTCAACCGGATTGGCAAGTACCTTGCTTATCTACCTCAAAAGTGGTGACCGGAAACAGTGCCGGAATATGAGGCAGGTGAATATTCAATCACCTGAAATTGAACATCGACTCCGACAGTTTCACGCGATTGCGAACCACATCGACCCCTTCGGAAGCCAGTAGTTTTTGTTTGGCCGGCAGGCCATGGGCATAGCCGGTCAGTCGGCCGTCGCTGCCGACGACGCGATGGCATGGCACACCCGGCGCATAGGGATTGTTGTGCAGCGCCTGCCCCACCGCGCGATAGGCGCGCGTCCCCAGTTTGTGGGCGATGTTGGCGTAGGTGGTCACAGACCCGGCCGGGATGCGTGAGGTCAACGCCCAGACCTTTTGGTTAAAATTCATCTTCGCGTTCAGCCGACCCGCGCGGATCGACTGCTCCAAACCATCCTGATTTTCGACTTGCGACATGTTTGCTCCTGTGGTTGATTGATGCGCATTATAGGCGCGCAAACTACGTCGGGAAAATAATTTCTCATCCTGCGTGCGCACCAAGCCACCAATACACCGGCATCAACCAAATTGAGGTGAAAATTCCCGCCAAGGCCATCGCCAGTCCGCTGGCGCCCCCTTGCAGTTCGGATTCGCGCACCACACGGGCCGTGCCGATGCCATGGGAGGATGTCCCCATCGCCAGTCCGATCGCCAGGTCTTGTCGCACCCCCAATCGACGCAGCACCGCCGGCCCGATGACGCTGCCCAGCAACCCTGCCAAAACCGTCAAAACGGCCGTCAATTCAGGCGACCCCCCCAATTCGCGGGACAATTCAATCGAAATCGGCGTGGTCACGGATTTGGGCATCATCGATAAAATCACCAGCCGCGTCCCGCCGGCAAACCAGACCAGTAACCCGGCGCTGGCCAGACCGCAGATCGAACCGGCCGCCACCGATGTCAAAACCGCCTTGGCATGGCTGCGTATCCGTTTCCATTGCTTATACAACGGAACGGCCAGCGCCACCGTCGCCGGCCCAAGAAAAAATGCGATCAGGTCGCCGCCGATTTTATACGATTCATACGGTATCCCCCCCGCCAATAGCAGGGCAATGATCCCGCCGCAGGTCAGCAACAGGGCGTGCGCCCAATGAAACCGCCGATGCACCGCCGATGCCAGGGCATAAGCGATCACCGTCACCGAAACACCAAACAGCGGATTGCGAAATAGGTCAGGACTGGTCATCGCGCCCCCGCATCAGCGCCGACGCCGTCCATCCGGTGATGAGCATGCCGATCAACAAACTCCCCACCAGCGCCAGCGTGATGCTCAGCCATTGCTGTCGCAACACCCCCGACAACGCCATCGCCCCCACCACCACCGGCGCGAAAAATAGCAGCATGTGCCGCAACAGCAGATGCGAAGTCGATTCAACCCATTCCAGTTTGATGATGCCGCTGAACAGGCCGGCCGCGAACAAAATCAACCCCAACACGCTCCCCGGCAACGGGATGCGCGCCCATTGATGCAAAAACACTCCAACAAAATTAAAAAACAGCAGAATCGCCAGCCCGCGCATGAATTCTCCGGGGTTACTGACAATGCTGTTTTTCCGACTCGTTCGCGGGGGCCGAACTGGATTGGGGCATGACGGGATTCAAATTGAGAAATGGGGTCTTGGGCTGTTCGCCCGGCGGAACAAACGCCGGTGCAAGCTCGCCCGCCGGGCCAAGGCTTTTGATGTAAACATACAACGCGCGCAAATCCTCATCGGACATGGCATTGACGGCCGTCCAGGGCATGGGCGGGCGGGCCGTGCGCGTGTGGAGATATTTTACCCACGCATCTTCGTCGATCTGTTGAACAAAGAGCCGCAAATTGCCGGCATAGGTGGTTCCCCACGGCCCCTGCCAGCCAACCGGCACACCTGTCAGCCATTGTGATTCGGGAATGGCCGAAGGGGCCTGCATGTAGCCGGCGGTGTGGCAATCGTTGCAACCGCCGACCCGGACCAGATACCGCCCGGCCGCGATTCGTGAATCGGCGGCAATGCGCGGCTGCTGGGTCGATTCCACAACCTGAGTCGTGGCCTGCGGCTTATGCTCCGTGGCCGCGCATCCGGCAACGACCAATGTGGCAACTGCAACCAACAACCGATGAGTCTGGATTTTCATTTTCATAACCGATTGCACCTTTCATGAGCCAAGTCTGACTGTGAGATACCCTACAAAACGGATTTTGCCGTTGCAATGTGGCGGGGTGAAGTTTCATTCGGTCAATTTGACATTATACATAATGTCATTATAGTGTTATTTTGTGAACTGGTCACAGTATATTGAGCAGGATTTGCGCGGGCTGTTGTCCAAGAGGGAGCCTTTGCCCTGCGAGCCGACATTGGAGCGGTTGGCGGAGCATTATCGCGTCAGCACCCGGCCGGTGCGCACGGCGCTACAGCGGCTGAGGGATGAGGGCCTGATGGGAAAGCGCGGGTCCGGTTCGATGGTTGCAAGACCCGCGCGACCATGCGGGAGCAACCGTCACACCACCCCTTCTCAATTCGGATCTGAGCATCGAAATCGAAAATCAGCGCATCGGAAGGAGATCAACGAAAAGCATACATCTGTTGATCCGCCGATGGATTATGTCGAAGCGATTGGCCGGCATCTGGTGACACAGAGCCTGGAAGGGCGAGAGATGTTTGTGCGTGAACAGGTGATGGCCGGACAATTCGCCGTCAGCACAACCACCGTTCGTGAGGCGTTTCATCGGCTGGCGGGCCAGGGGGTCATCGAGCATGTCCCCCGGCGCGGATGGAGGTTGCGGCCATTTCGCCAGAAAGACATGGATGATTTCACGGCAGTGCGGCAGGCTTTGGAGTGCATGGCATTGAATCTAAGCTGGGAGAAATTGCAAACACCCGATGGGCGATCGGCCATGGAAACATTCCTGGCGGGCAACGTCGTTTTGGCCGACCCGGCCGAGCCGCCGCGGGTGGATGATGGATTTCATGGCTGGATCATCGATGCCAGCCGAAACCGATACATCCAGGATTTTTTAGCTAATTTCGGCCGCTATTACCGCTTTTTATATTCATGGGAAGTGATGGACCGAACTTCTGGAATCGAAACCGTAAATCAGCATCGCCGAATCCTGCAGGCGATCCTGGCTCGTGATTTGCCGGAAGCCCAGTTGGCGTTGAAGGAACATTTACTGCGCCAGCATCCGGTATTGAAGCAGGTGATGGAGCTTACTCAACAGGTGTCGCCATCTTGATACAGACAACCAATCAACTTCGGGTCGGCGTGGTGGGTACGGCCAGACGCGGCGGAGATTTCGCGGACTCAAACAACCTTTTGAGGAGGATGCATGAAGATCAAGGCCATTGAGTCGCATGTCTGTCACGCGCGTATGCGCAACTGGATTTTCGTCAAGGTCATCACCGATCAGGATGGCCTGTACGGCTGGGGCGAGGCCACGCTGGAATGGCATACGCGCGCCGTTGTCAGCGCCATCGAGGACATCAGCCAGCTCTTGATCGGTCAGGACCCCACGCGCATCGAGCATCTCTGGCAGATGATGTACCGCCAGCACTTCTGGCATGGCAACGGCATCGTCCGCGGCACGGCCATCAGCGGCATCGACATCGCGCTGTGGGACATCCTGGGAAAGTTTCTGGGCGTGCCGTGTCACAAACTCTGGGGCGGACCCGTGCGCGACCATGTGCGTCTTTACAGTCATCTGGGCGGCGGAAAGATGGAGGATTTTTACCAGACCAGCCCGGCCGACGCCGCACGATTCGCCGATCTGGCGCGGCGCGCCGTCGAAGATGGCTTCACGGCCTTCAAGACGATGGCGGTGCCGGAAACCATGCCGCTGGAGGGGATGCGGCCGATTCGATACGCCGAAAAATGCGTCGCGGCCATGCGCGATGCGGTGGGTGATGACATCGACATCATGGTGGACTGTCATGCCCGACCCAGCCCGCGAATGGGGCTGTTGTTTGCCAAGGCGCTGGAGCCTTACAACCTGTACTGGTTTGAGGAACCCTGCTGGCCGGAATCGATCGACGGCATCGCCGAGGTTCAGCGCGCGGTCAAGACACCCATCGCCACCGGCGAACGGATGATCTCACAGCATGGGTTCCGCGAATTGCTGGAAAAACGGGCCGCCAGCGTCCTGCAGCCGGACATCACACATTGCGGCGGTCTGAGCGAGGCGCGCCGGATCGCCGCGATGGCCGAGGCGTATCGAATGGCATTGGCGCCGCACAACCCTCAAGGCCCGGTCAGCACCGCGGCCTCACTGGAGCTTGGATTCGCCACGCCCAGCTACATCATCTGCGAAAGCGTTCATCAGGATGTCCCCTGGCGGCAGGATGTGGTCAGCGAGGGATTTACCGTGGAACCCAGGGGACGGATCGTCCGCCCATCACAGCGGCCAGGGCTGGGAATTGAGATCAACGAGGCGATCGTGAGGGAGCATCCGTTCCAGCAGGAGGTGCTCCAGCGGTCGTTTTACTCTGATGGAAGCGTGGGAGACTGGTAATGAATCCAACCAAGCCATCCAGCGTTAATCGGGATCAGAATCTGGCCGGGCAAGTGGCCATCATCAGCGGCGGCCTTGGCGACATTGGATCGGCCATCGCGGTCGAACTGGCTGGCCGCGGCGCCGCTGTCGCATTGGGGGACATCAAACCTGCAGCGGATGCCCGGCCGTTTTTGGACAATTTGAATCCAACCGGCCGTCGAAGCCGCTATGACCAGGTCGATGTCACCGACTGGCAGCAGGTCGGACAATGGGTGGAGAGGGTCGAGTCGGACCTGGGGCCTCCCACACTGATCATCCCCAACGCCGCCGTCGTCACCCTGGTGCCAACCTGTGAAATGTCACCGGCGCAATGGAGCCGCGACCTTCGCGTCAATCTGGATGGGGCGTTTCATCTGGCGCAGGCGGCCATCCTGCGATTGCGGGCGCATCAGCGGCCCGGACGGGTGGTTTTCATAGGCAGTTGGGCCGCGCACTCCCCCCACGTCCATATCCCGGCCTATTGCGCATCAAAGGCAGCGCTGCGGATGCTCTGCAAGACGATGGCACTGGAACTGGCCGAATTCGACATCCTCGTCAACGAGGTGGCGCCCGGATATGTGGATGCCGGCCTCACCGCGGCCGTCTGGCGCGAAAACCCCCAACTACGCGTATCAAGCCTGAAGACCGTGCCCGTCGGCCGGCTGATCTCACCGGCGGAAGTGGCCTTTCAAGTCGCTCATCTTTGCGACCCGGCCAACCGGCACATGACCGGAACCTCGATCCTGATGGATGGTGGATTGTCCCTGACCAACGCGGCAACGCTGCGGAAAGATGAGCGATGATGAACGCGCCAGCAATGGATCGGACATTCGCCGGGCGAATCGGCGTGGCCCGACGGGACATCACCCCGCCGCCGGGCATCCATTCCCGCAACTGGGGCGCGGCAACACACACAGCCGCCGAGGGAATCCATCGACCGCTGACCGCAACAGTGCTTTCGATCCGCGCCGGCGAATCTCCACCGCTGATACTGGTTGCGATCGATCTTGGATGGTTCAAATCGCCGTCAACCGAATGGATTCTTCGCGGCGAGGTGTTGAACGGACTGTCAATCGATTCCAGCCGCGTCATGATCTGCCTGTCACACACCCATGCGGGCCCGTCGCTCTTTCTGGACGAATGCGATGAAGCCGGCGGAGCATTGATCGAGCCTTATATCCGTGGATTGGGGCCGCTGATTCTTGATGCGGCCCGCGAGGCAACCCATCAGGCAAAACCCGCATTTTTGGACTGGAAATATGGATTGTGCGATCTGGCGACCAACCGGGACATGCGCGATCCAATCGATCCCGATAAATTCGTGGTCGGATTCAATCCATCCATCCCCAGTGATTCAACGCTTCTGGTCGGGCGCATTACCTGCCGGGAAAGCCTGCGGACAATCGCGACGATCGTCAATTACGCCTGTCACCCCACAACGCTGGCATGGGACAACAGGCTGATCTCGCCGGATTATGTCGGCGCAATGCGGCAGACAGTGGAGACCGAGACACAGGCGCCTTGTCTGTTTTTGCAGGGCGCATCAGGCGACTTGGCGCCGGCGGCACAGTATGTCGGCGATACCACTGTCGCCGATCGCAACGGCGCCATGCTTGGATATGCGGTGCTGGCAACACTCTCTGGAATGCGCCCGGCCGGACAGTCGCTCCATTTTGATCGGGTCGTGGAATCCGGCGCTCGCCTTGGTGTGTGGACTGATCATCCCTCACAGATCGACTCCACCGTGGAGGCAATCGAAGCGCGCATCGCCCTTGCGACCAAACCGCAGCCCAGCCCGGCCGAAATCTCCGAGAAACTTGCTCGATGCACCGACCCGGCGATGCGCGAGCGGCTTCGGCGACAGATGCAATTGGTCCAATTCATGGGCAAAGGTGCGGCATGTGAAATGCCACTGTGGGCCTGGCGCATCGGCAACGCCCTGCTGTTTGGCCATCCCAACGAAGCCTATTCACAATGGCAAATCGCCCTTCGACAACGCTGGCCGGACCACTTTGTCGCGGCCATAAACCTGGTCAATGGTTCGGGCGGCTACCTGGTGCCCGGGGAAAAATGCCATCCGCACCTCTATTCATCCTGGCAAAGCCCGTTTCTGCCGGAAGCATATTCAATCTTTCAAAATCAATCGATGACAACGGGTGATGCGCTGGTTGGTTCCAAAAAACCGTCGGCTGATCAGCGACCATCTGGGACTCATTCTTGAGCAACTTGTTCGGCATCGTGAAGCGACTTGAATCGCCGCTGGCGAAACACCTCGCCCAGCACAATCGCGGCGGCGTGGGTCAATGACAGCGAGCTTGCCCCGCCGGCCGTGGGAATGGTGATCAACCTGTCGCAGATTGACCGAACCGCCCCGCTGAGGCCCCGTTTTTCGCCGCCGATGGCGATGATCGTGCCACCGGTCAGATCGACATCGTACATCGTCCGTTTGGCCCCCGCGACACAGCCAAACAGCCGCAACCCCATCCGTTGAAGCTCCTCTATCACTTTCACATCATCCACCTGCACCAGCGGCAGGCGTTCATATGCTCCCGATGCAGGCCGGGCGACTTCAACCGGATCAAAGTCCCACAAATGCCGCTTGATCATCACCGCATGGACGCCCAACGCCTCGGCCGTTCGCAACGTAAACCCCAGATTCCGGGCATCATCAACCCCTTCCAGCAACAACAGCAAGGGTGGACGGCTCAATTGTCGCAACTGTTCAAACAGCTCATCCGGCGTCGTTCGCGGCTTGGGCGAACAGATCGCCAACACCCCGCCGTGGGAGGAACCATGAGCAAGATCATTTAATTGTGTCGAATCGACGATTTGCACCGGCACATTTCGCTCGGCCGCCAGATCCAAAATGTCCTGGATCTTCTCCTGATGTATGCCGTGACGAATCAATATGACCTGAAACCGCCGCTGAAACGCCCCCAACGCGGCCAAAACCGATTCCCGGCCTTCAACATGCTCCATGACGTGAAGTTTACGGGCATTTGGCTCACCATGCCATCGTCCACATATTCGGACAGGTTCTATCTTAAAATTTACATATCGTCTATTTTATACTATATTCCTCTTGACATGTCCGTACATGTGTGTATATTTGATCTGTAATGGCCAACATTAAACCCATCTCCAACACAAACGCGGTATACGGGGAGCTTCTGGCTCAGTTCCAAAAGCAAATCAAGGAAAATCACAATACAGCCGGTTCAATGCTGCCCAGCGAGAAGGAAATCGCCCAGCAACACGGCATCAGCCGGTGGGCGGTACGCGAGATGCTGGCCCGGCTGGCGGAAGAGGGATTGGTCATCAAGATCGCCGGCAAGGGAACCATGGTGAGGGAGCGGGAAGAGCGGCACGTTGGCCGGACGCCCGTTGTGATCGATGTCATCATCGACAACACCAACAAGCTTTATGCCAATGAATACGCAACCAATTTCCTGCAACGTATCGAGATGCATTCCCAGTTGATGCGTCGGCCATTCCGGATCGACTGTCGTCTGGCGGACTTTACGGGCCAGGAGGACGTTGACCGCGAAATGTTGCGTCAGGTGCGTGCCGACGCCAGTGTCATTATGCCCTTTTCCCGCCAATGTCGAGGGTTTCTGGAGATGCTTGGCAAGGGGGATCGCTTGATCGTGGCGCTGGCGGCCGAATTGTCCAGCAAAACGATCCCGCAGGTTTTTGTGGATGATGTGGATGGGGTGCGTCAGGGGACGCGCTATCTGTTGCACCTTGGGCACCGACGGATAGCGATGCTGGTGCCAACGGAATATCAATATCGAAACGGCCATTCCAGGTTGCGCCAGGATGCGTTCATGGCGGTTATGCGCCAGGCGGGGTGCATCTGGTCGGATCGGATGGTCCAGCATACTGAGACGGAATATGGCCCGATCCGATCCGTGGTGACGCAATGGATGCAATGCGACACCCCCCCCACCGCGATCTTCGTGGGCGATGGCAACTGGCTGTCACCGGTCAAGGTGGCCTTGGACCTGCTGGGCAAGCGGGTGCCAGCGGATATCAGCCTTATTTCCTACGATGATGTGCTGGAATCGAGGGTCTATGAACCACCGGTGACGGTGGTCCGTCAGCCAATCGACACGGCCGTTCGTCGGCTTTTCGAAACAATCCTGGACCACCTTGAAGGACGCCCGGAAGCACGGCTGCAACAACGGGTTGCTCCGGAACTGATCGTGCGGGGTTCGTCCTGCCCGCCGGGTTTTTCAATGGAGGGAATATAACGAACTTCAAATTCCGTAATTGCATGTTGTTTTGAGTCGTCTATTGAAATGGTATTCACAAATTTTCTATCACTTTCTGGAGGAGTTATGTCTACGATTTTGAGTCGGTCTTTGGTCTGTGCGGCGGTTTCGGTGGGGATGTTTGGCGCGGCATCCAGCTTCGCGGCGACTTTGACGTTGCGAGAGGGGTTGGATGGATATGCTGGTACGCGCGATGATGCGCAGATGAAAACTCCCAGCAAAGCCAACGCCTACGACAATCTAAATGATAATCTTTATGCCTATTCAACACTCGGCGGGTTAGGCCTGGGCACGGTGGTTGGATTTGATATTTCCGGCCTGCCAGGCGGGGCGACCATCAATTCAGCCACGCTGGTGATGACATTTGCCAACGGATCTCAATGGGGAAACGGTAGTGCGCAGACCTGGGTGGTTAAGGATCCAACGGTGCAGTGGAATGAAGGTCAGGTTTCGTTCTACTACGCCCAGACCAGCCCTGGTCCCGGAGTGAAGTGGAACGCCAGCGATGCTCCGTTCTCCGGGCCCTCCGGCACGGGCGACGGGATCACCATGGCCGGCCAGCCGGTGATTGACTCGGCCTCGACCGCAGGGTATGGGACAAATCTGCCGGGAAAGAATTTGTCGTTCGATGTCACGTCGCTGGTGGACGGCTGGTATGGCGGTGCTGAGAATCGCGGCTTCGCGGTGATACCCTCATCCGGTACCAACAGCGCGAACCTCAACTGGGCGGGCAAGGCCAACGCCACCGACGCCTGGCGGCCGACGTTGGTGATCGAATACTCACCCGTTCCGGAGCCGGCTTCGTTGGGGCTGCTTGCAACGGGTGGTTTATTGATGCTCCGGAGACGGAAGGCTTGAGCATTGAGAAAAGTACCTTCACCGATCCCTCTCCCATGGTATTGGGAGAGGGATCTGCCGGGGCAGAAAGGACATTGATATGAATCGACGCAAAGCATTTACATTGGTGGAATTGCTGGTCGTCATCGGCATTATAGCCCTTCTGATCAGTATCCTGATGCCCGCGCTGAGCCGGGCGCGCCGACAGGCACAGACAACGCAATGCCTTAGCAACCTGCATCAACTGGGAATGTCGACGGTCATGTATCTGAACGATAACCGTGCGGTCTATTACCCGTATAACAACGGATCTTTGGAAGGCGGCTGGTGGTTTCGCATCAATAAATACGTCAACAACAACGAAAAATTGATGCATTGCCCCTCATGGGAGGGATACTTGCTTTGGGGCATTAAAGGTTGGAATTACGGCTATAACCTTCGGCTCAATCACCAACCCGCCAACAAAGTCAAGGGTGGCGTTATCATGATGGCGGATGCCTACTGGTTTTTCTGTTCGCAATACTGGGCGAGTTACTGGGTCGGCAACCCCGGCGCGGCATGGAATTACAACAATGGGTACGGCGCCAACGAAGCCGCGCTGGCGGGAGGAGTCTACCGTGTGCATATGGATGGGGTGAATCTGGTTTTTCCTGACGGCCACGCGGAGACACGCAAGTACAATCAGTTGACGGATCGGATGTTCGAGATCGAAAACGTGCAATAATCGCCGCCACGCCTCCATTTGTCTCATTCGGATATGCATATCCCACAAATAATGTCGCGGTTCGCCCTGGTAACGATTGTTTTAATATGCCTTGGTGCACGCCCGGCGTTGGCGGAAACAGGAATATTTCCAGTCACCTATGTCGAGCAAGGGCCTGTTGTCGACGGGAAAATGGAAGACTCCTGCTGGCAGAAATCCAAGGAAGTCGGTGGTTTTACCCAGCTTGGTTCGGCAAGGATCAGTTCGGACAGCCCAACCTTTGTCCGTGGCGTTTACGACCAGCAAAAGCTCTATCTGTTCTTCAGATGTGTGCAGCCACGGACACAACCCCCCGCCAAACACTTGCGCGATGAAGCAATCTGGTTTGACGACTGCGTGGAATTGTTTTTGTCGCCACACATCACGACGACCTTGATGCAGACTCGCCCCCCCGATGACCAGCATTTTCACCTGGTCGTCAATTCGGCGGGAGATCAGTTCGATGAGCTGGGATCGGGCGGGCCGGCCTCGTGGGATGGGCAGTGGGAAGCCAAAACATTGGTTACGCCACAGGGCTGGCAAGCGGAGATTGCCATCCCATTCGCCTCGCTCTACTTTGAAAATTTTGAAACGCGAAAGAATCCGCCTGAGTTGACCTCGTGGCGCGTGCAGTTCGGGCGTACCACGTCCGCTGATGGAGCACACTGGTCATTGTTCCCCGCACAGGGGATGTTCAAATTTCACCAGAACTTCGGTGACCTGGTCTTCGTGAGCGATCCTTCAGACCGGACAATCCGATGGAAGCTGGATGAACAGCAGCGCATTCGGCCGCGGGTGGAAAAAATCGAATCGGCGCTGCGGCAGATGGAGTCGGCGGACGATCCGCACATCATCCGCATGATGAAAGACCGCTGGCAGGATCTGGTGAACTTCAAGCGGGATTTTGCATCACTGCAACATACTGAATACGCCTCCATCGCCCGCGGGACAATCCTCGACCGACTGGATCGCCTGGAGCGGGGTGTACTCGATATTCAGGCACTGGCGGTGATGCAAAAAGCGCGGCGGAGGGGAGACCAGGTGGCGATTGGGGCACATCCACCGATCAAAGATCAATTGCGCATCTTTCCGGATTCTGTGCCGTCGCTGGAATCGATCGGCCGGCCCGTGGCGGTGGCGGCATGCCCACAGGAGTATGAGGCCGCCTCCTTTGTGATCTGGAATGAACGGCCGGTGTCAAACCTCATGGTGGAAATTGGCCCAATGCAAGGCGATGGCGGCACTCTGCCGGCCGAGGCGATTGATATTCGATGGGTGAAATGTTGGTACCAGGCCGGAGACAGCGACATTGTTCCGGTGGGCAGGGTATTGATTCCGGAACTGCTCTTGAAAAATCCCGAAATGGTGACGGTGGATCGCGTCCATGAAAAAAACATCCTGCTGGATGGCTACAACGGCGACCCGTCTGGGCGGGGGTATCGGGATGATTCCAAATCGTTGCTGCCGATCCGGCAGGTGGAGGCGAAAACATCCACGCAAGTGTGGTTGACCATTCATGTGCCCGCGGGCACCAAGGCGGGGGTTTACTCAGGAACGATCACGGTAAAAAGCGGGGATGATCCCATCGCCAAACTGCCCATCGAGTTGCAGGTGCTCGATTTTACCCTTGAACGTTCCCCACTGGAAAACAACTGGTACGCCCAGACGATGTGGGGAACCATGGATGAGCGGCGAGCCTTGGCCGAGATGCGCAACCTGATCGCCCATGGAGTCGATTATGTGGGTTTGTTCGAGCTGCGCGAAAATCTCCCCAAGGTCTTGCGGCTGATGAAAAAGGCGGGGATGGCCACGGACAAGGTCTATATCCAACCTCATCGCGATTCGACGATCTCGCTGGAGTGGACCACACCGCAATCAGCGGCCGAAATGGCGCGGCTGTGGAAAGAGGCCGCCCAATCCGCCGGTACGGAAACCGACCAGGTTTATCTGTATCTGATCGATGAAGCCCGCGATGCCGTCTTAAAAGCAGAGCGGCCGCTGGCAGAGGCGATCCGTCAGCAGGGAGTCAAAACATGGGTGGCGTGCTATTCCAATTATTTCGATATCGGCGGGGAATTTATTGACTTGGCGAACATCGCACACGGGCCGGTGGCGTCGGAACTGGTCAGGAAAATCCACGCCGCCGGCAAGCGCGTGTTCTGTTATGCCAATCCCCAGGGCGGGGTGGAGCGGCCGGAGGTGTATCGGCGCAATTATGGGTTGCTGCTCTGGCAGGCCGACTATGATGGATCGTTTGACTGGAGTTGGTATTGGCAATTTGGCCCGACCGTGAACCCCAACGGCTGGGATGATTTCAACCATCGGGTCTACCGCGACCACATGATGGTCTACGCCACTAAAAACAATGTGGTTGATACGATTCAGTGGGAAGGGTGGCGCGAGGGGGTGGATGATACCCGGTATGTTGCGACCCTGATCCGCGAAATCGCGGCGGCCCGCCGTCGCGGCAAGACCACGACGGCCAATGCGGCTCAGGCATATCTGGACAAGCTCAAATCGGGTGGCCCGTCCGAATTGCTGGATTTGGATCTTGTGCGGAGTCAGATCATTGGTCAGATACAATTGTGCCGAAAGGCCAGGTAGAAGGAATCATTATGCGGCTGGTTATGGATGTGGATTATCAGGATTTATGCCTTTCGGGGTACGGCGATCGTGAATCGCTGCGACGTCTGTTCGCACAGGCCAAAGACGCCGGATTTGAGGCGATGCTCTTTGCGCCGATGGTCTGTGGCAAGGCCATTTATCCCAGCAAGGTGGCCGGCACGATGCACAAGCCCTCCCGGACACATCGCGGATCGGAACGAATCGCCCAGTTGATGCGCGAATTCGATGTTCTGGACGTGGTGGCGAAGCTGGCCGCGGAATTTGATTTGAAGTTGATGCTCTATTTCCGTCTGCTGGATGATTATTTTCCGGAGCTTTCGGAAGAATTTATGGAACAGCATCCGCAATGGTGGTGGCAGAGCCGCTGCGGGTTTTATCCCTTGCGCGGTTGGCCGTGCTACCATTACCCGCAGGTGCGCGAATACAAGCTACGCCTCTTAAAAGAGCAATTGGATTATGGGTTCGATGAAATCCTGTTCGACTTGGCGCGATCTCATTCGTTTTATGCCTCGCCGCATCGGGAGCCCGATTTTTTTGGGTTTAATGAACCGATTGCAGAGGCATTTGCGGCCAGGACAGGAGTCGATATCCGTGCCTACGATCACAAGAAATTTTTGACCGTGGATCAGGGCGTCTATAAACGGATTCCATTTGTGTATTCGGTGGAGTACATCAACGCCGCACAATTCGACCGATCACTATGGCATTGGATCAAGGGGGAAGGGTTTGAAGCTTTCCTGCGCGAAGCCCGCGGCCTGTCGGGCAAGAGGCCGACCATTGCATTGGGCGCATTCACTCCCCCCCACCCGGTGGCAATCGAAGAAATTGCGCCGGCGACATTTTATCTGGATGCCAATCGTCTGGCCGCCGAAGGAGTGATCGATGGCTGCCTTCAATCGGCCAACTGGTCCAGCCAAAAACTGACTGCCGACCTGAAATCATTCATGTTCCCCTATTACAATGGTGTACGGCAGGAAGGCAAACAGGTTGGCGCATGGTTGAATGACATCTTCTCTCCTCATGGTGGTGAACCAAGCCAATTCGCCTCGGTCGAGCAGGTGAAGGCATACTGGCATCAACACGTCGTCAACAGCGGCATGGATTTTGTGGTAATCCATGAGGCCGATTTCATCCTCCGCCACCCCAATGTCGCAACCTTATGGAATACAATCGCTTCCTGCCCGCGATAGTGCATCCCTATACGCTCATCCCGCTCTCGGCGTCCGCTTGACGGGCGGCTTTCATGGCGTCCCATTCCTCGACCGTGAACATCGCTTCGCGGGCCTGGGAGCCTTTGTAATCGCCCACGATGCCGGTGGCGGCCATCATTTCGATCAGCCTTGACGCACGGCTGTAACCGATGGTCAATCGGCGTTGCAACAGGCTGACGCTCCCCCGTTTGGTCTCCAGAACGATGCGAACGGCATCGTCAAACAGTTCATCCTTTTCCATCTCTCCATCGATGCCGATATGGCTTTTGATCTGGACCAATTCCGGCTCGTATTGAGCCTCGGCGTTGTGGCGAAGCAGTTTGACGCTCTCGCGGATTTCCTTGTCGTCGATATAAGTGCCCTGTGAACGGATCGGCTTGCTGGCCCCCGGCGGCAAAAAGAGCATATCTCCTTGTCCCAACAGCAGTTCCGCACCGTTTTGGTCCAGTACGATCCGGCTGTCCATTTTGCTGGCGACGCGGAAGGCGATTTTGCTGGGCATGTTGGATTTGATCAGGCCGGTGACGACCGTTGCCTGCGGGCGCTGGGTGGCAAGGATCAGATGAATGCCAACGGCACGCGCCTTTTGGGCCAGACGGACGATGAACGTCTCCACTTCCTTGCCGCTGGTCATCATCAAGTCGGCCAATTCGTCGATGATAATGACGATGTATGGCATCTGCTTGGGGATTTTGGCTTCTTCCTCGGGGGATTGAGGCTGAAAACGCTCAATCAGCTCTTCCCGCGTCAACTTGTTATAGCCGGAGATGTTGCGAACGCCCGCCTCGGCCAGAAATTCATAGCGTTCATCCATCTTTTCGCAGGCCCATTCCAATACGCTGGTTGCCCGGCCGGTGTCGTTGATCACCGGGCACATCAGGTGGGGAATGTCCTTGAAGGGAGCCATTTCCACCACTTTGGGATCGACCAAGATCAGCTTCACCACATCAGGCCGCTGAGTGTACATGATCGACATGATGATGGTGTTGATGCAGACCGACTTGCCCGAACCGGTGGTGCCGGCGATCAGGCAGTGCGGCATGCCGGCCAGGTCGGTGATCAACGGTTCGCCGCTGGCATCTTTCCCCAAATACAGCGGGATCATCATCTTGCGCGTGGCTTCGGGGGCCAGTTGCATCAGGTCTTTGAAACGAACCTTTTCCTTTTGAGCGTTGGGCACTTCGATGCCAACCGTGCTTTTGCCAGGCACAGGGGCGACGATTCGGACACTGACGGCCGCCAGGGCGCGGGCGATGTCATTGGACAAGGCCGTGATTTGCGAGACTTTGATGCCGGGGGCAAGGCTCAATTCGTACATCGTAATGACAGGTCCGGTGTCGATTTCGACCACGTGCGCATCGATATCAAACTCGCGCAGCGCCTGCTCCAGGATCGCGGCCTTTTCACGGACATATTTTTCCTGTGATTCGGCGAAACCCTGTTCCGGGTCGGCCAGACAATCCCACGGCGGCAGGTGATATTCCCCCAGTTCCTTTGGCGGCGGAGGCGGCGGGGAAGATTGTCGTGGTTTCACCGAATTGGGGAGCTTGACGATGATCTCTTTTTTCAATTCTGGCGGTGGAGCATCGACGAGTTGTTCAGTTGCAGGCGGCACGGTCGCGGCCGCGGAAGGTTGGGGATCATCCTCACCCACAAAGGCGCTATCGTGCGCAGCGGCGGCCGGCTCATCGTTGGGATAGGTCAGATCGATATCATCTCCCGACAGATGGCCGGACTTGTTTCGCTCCAGCATCACCGGCAATTTCAACGGCTCATCGTCGTCATCATCTTTGCGTGTGGAAAAGCGGGATGGAGCAGGCGATGTTGCCGCTTCCTTGGTCACAAATCGGGGCAAAGAAGGAAGTTTTGGGAATGAGATGAAATTCCAGCGGATGTTGGGAGCGCGTTCCTTGACGTTGTTGAAGACGCCGCCGGCCAGGCTTGGGGCGCGCAACACCAGATCGTCGGCCGCCAAAAGCAGGCCGACCAGAAAGATCGTCGCCAGGATCAAACGTGTTCCGATGGTGCTGAAATGGGATTGCAGAAAACTGGCGGCGCCGATGCCGACAATCCCACCCTGTCCTTCAGGGAATCCGTTTTGCGATCCGGGGTGAAAATGGTGGATCGTCGTGGCAAAGGCCACGGTCAAAAGCGCCAAACCCGTGACGCGCAGCCACAAGTCGGAAACCCCATCGCGAAAGAGGGTGATTGTCAGGCAGATGCCGGCGAAGAACAGGATCGGAAAGACCCCCTGCCCGATGAACAGGAAGGTGTAATAGGCCACAAACGCACCGGCGCTGCCGCAGAGGTTTTGGATGGGGGGATAGGGATAGATTTCATGGCTGGGCCAGTCGGTGGGATGAAAACTTCCCAACGCAAGCAACAAAAAAGCCCATGCGCCGATGGCACTGAACAATAAAACCCGTCGCCAGAGATTGGTTCGATCCATGTGTATTTTGTTTGGGGTCAATGACCCGTATGTCCAAAACCGCCGGTACCGCGTGCGGTCTCATCCAGTGATTCCACTTCAACCAGTTGCACCGGCGGCACGGGGACGATCACCATCTGCGCGATGCGCATTCCCGGCTCAACCGTGAAGTCTTCCTGGCTTAGGTTGATCAGCGGAACCTGAATTTCACCCCGGTAGTCGCAATCGATGGTTCCAGGGGAATTGATGAGCGTGACACCATGCTTGCTGGACAACCCGCTGCGGGGTCGCATCTGGGCCTCATATCCAGGTGGAAGCGCCATGGCAAAACCGCAGGGAACGCGGTGAATCCGGCCCGGCTTGACCACCAATGGGTGGTCCAGAGCAGCCGATACATCAAACCCGGCCGAGTGTTCGGTCATTTTTCGTGGCATGGGAACAGTTGAGTTCCCAACCCGTGAGATTTTGACCTGTACCGGCTTCACGACACGATCTCCACCTGCCAACATCGGCCCATAGGACGTTATCGGCCAATGCCGGTTTGATGGAACAGTATTCATTGGAGCAATTTTCCGACAAATTCACGTTGAATGGGTGGTCGAAAAATGTGTTTGGGGCGGCTACGCTATTGAAATGATAGCGGCTCAATTGCAGGCGGAACTGGCCGGGATATTGCCGGCGGGCGATTTGATGGTCGATCCCTCCGAGTTGTTCGTCTATGAATTTGATGGTTTCACCATCGCCCGCGCCCGGCCGGGGGCGGTGGTCTTCCCGACCAGCACCGAGCAGGTGGTGCAAATCGTCAAGCTGCTGGCGGCTGCAGGCGTGCAGATCGTGCCACGGGGGACCGGAACGGGTCTGGCGGGCGGGTGCGTGGCGTTTGAGAATGGGGTGATCGTCTCCACCAGCAAAATGAATCGCATTCATTCGATCGACCTGCGCAACCGCGTGGCGGATGTCGAGGCGGGGGTTCGGAACACCGCCCTCAGCGATGCGGTGGCGCAATTGCCGGGTGGGTCGGCGTATCACTTCGCACCTGATCCTTCTTCACAGCGGGCATCGACCATCGGCGGCAATGCGGCGACCAACGCGGGTGGGATTCATACGCTCAAGGATTTCGTCTCCTCCAATCATGTGCTGGGGATGGAGATGGTGCTGGCGGATGGGACGATTTTGCGCACCGGCGCCGCCGCGGGGTGTTATGAATCGCCGGCGATGGACCTGCCGGGGTTGATCTGCGGCAGCGAGGGGACATTTGGGATCATCACGCGGTTGCAGGTTCGGCTGGTCCCCAAGGCACAGGGTTTTCGCACGATTGTGGCGACATTCGGCCGCACGGCCGATGCGTGCCACACGGTGAGTAAAATCATCGCCGATGGTCATCTCCCCTGCGCGATGGAGATGCTCGACGGGAGCATGGTGCGGGTGATTGAGGATGCGTTTCATTTCGGATTTGTCGAAAACACACAGGCGCTGGTGCTGATCGAGGTGGATGGGATCGAGGAGTTGCTGGATGGACAGATGAAACAGATCGTGGCCATCTGTAGCTTCAACAACGCCACCAGCTTGGAGACCAGCGCCGACCCAACCCGCAGAGCCGCCTTGTGGAAGGCCCGCAAGAGCGCGTTTGGGGCAATTGGACGAATCAGCCACAGCTATTGCACACAGGATGCTTGCGTGCCCCGTTCCATGCTGGCTTCGGTGCTGGAAAAGATCGACCAGATCGGACGGGAATATGGGCTGCAGATCACCAACGTTTTTCATGCCGGCGATGGAAACGTCCATCCGATCTTCCTATACGATGACCGGGATGAAAACGAGGTGCAGAACACACTGCGGGCGGCCGAGAAGGTTCTGCAATACTGCATCGATGTCGGCGGGACCGTCACCGGCGAGCATGGGGTGGGGATCGAAAAGCTGCACCTGATGAATTATCAGTTCGACCGCCCGACGATGGATCAGTTTCAGCGGACCAAGCGGGCGTTTGACCCCGATGAGCGGATCAACGCCGGCAAGCTGCTTCCCAGCGAGGTGGTCAAGGTACAGATTCTCAAGCCCGGCCGACACATGCCGCAATGATGGCCAGATCCGACAGGCAGCCGGCAATGAGCCACAATATCAATCCTTCACGATGACCGTGCTTTTGCCTTCAACGAGCATCTCATAAACCATGTCGATTTCGCCGTTGCGCAGGCGGATGCACCCGTGCGATTCCTGTTTGCCGATGGAATCGGGTTCGATGGTTCCGTGGATGCCGTAGGATTGTTTGCCAACCGCGTGGCCATCGGTTCCTTCCAGGCCGATCCAATATTCACCCAATGGGTTTTTGGGATCATCCGCCTCGGCTGGCGGCAGGTCGGAAGCACCCCAGAATTTGGGATTTTTCAACTTGTTCTGCGGCATCACAAGCCATGATCCGGTCGGGGTGGAATCGTTGCGGCCAAGACCGACGTTGTAGGTGGTGATGTACATCGACCCTTTTTCGCCGGCCGATCCAAGGTACATGTCGATGGTGAAAGCGCTCTTGGTCACGATGGCGTGGAATGGCCCCTTGATCACTTTCAAGGTCGCCCCGGCACGGAGTTTTCGCGGGTCGTTGAGGCCGTTGATGCGGGCCAGCATTTCCCATGTCATGTCATAATTTTGGGCGATCTTGGCGAGATTGTCTCCCGGTTTGACGACATAAGTACCGCCAAAGGGGTCATTGGGAAATCGCTTGGGGGAAAAGATAATCGTCTGGTTGGCCTGTGCGATGGCCTGACGGGCGGTGGCGGCTTCGGTGGATGAAAGCGTGCCGCCCTGGAGCAGGTTGTTGAGCACTTCCCGACCGGCCAGCAGATCACCGGCCTGAATTTTAGATTGCCCTTCGGCCAGCGTGCCCGCTTCGGCGGGCGGAGTGGAGGTTGGCGCAACGGTGGCCACATCGGGGGTTCGTGATACCACCGGCGCGGGCTGGGATGTCGGCGGCGCCACGGCCGGCGACGGCTGCGCGTGTGGCACAACTGAGGGGGTCACCGGCATCGATGGTGGCGCGTTGTTGGTTTCCAGCGCCCGGCTCTTGTTGACGTTGTGGAAATAGGCCACCACGCCCAGCACAATCGCCACGCCTAAAATACCGATCAATGCCCGACTGATTCGCGTTTGTTTACGAGACATGTGGAGAACCTCCGTGTTCTCGAATGAGTAGGATTCTGAAATTTCGACCGTCAGCGATCCATCTTAAGGCTGGCGGATACAGCTTGTGCTGAATCGACGGATTCCATGGTCACTGACCAGCATACTCAGCGGCATGTCATGGTCAAGCATCGGCAGTTCCGAAACCACCTGTTCCTGAAAGCACAGGCCGCACGAGAGGCCCATAAAATCGCTCTGGGCCAGAAAGCGGTCGTAGAAACCCATGCCCCTGCCGATGCGATGCCCTTTTTCGGTAAAACCCAAACCCGGAACGATCACCAGATCGATGAATTCAAGCGGCACCGGCTTGCCGGCGACTGGTTCTCGAACACCCGTGCCGGAGACGGTCAGGCCGGTCTGAAGGCTGTTGATTTCCACCGGCAGAATGCGCTTCTGATCCCAGGAAACTTTGGGGACCACAACCGTCTTGCCCGCCTGCCAGGCGCGCAACGCCAGCGGCGCGGTATCGACCTCCTCCGACGTGCTCAAAAAGAGCATGATGACCCATGCCTGATGAAATTCCGGACTGGCGGCGATCAGATCGCACGCGGCGATGCTTTTGGCACGACGCTGATCGGGAGACATGGCGGCGAGCTTCTCCCGAAGCTGCTTTCGGATGATGGTCTTGTTGCTACCCTCGGCCATATTGCTTTCCTCAACCCCGGCCCCCCTTCTCATCGGATCATCATATCCTATTTAGACACACTATTCTCCCCCGGGTTGGATGAATTATCCGGCTGAGCCTGCTTCAACTGTGCCATTCGCGCGGCAATCTGGGCCTCATACCCTCGATCCGTTGGTACATAATATTCCTTGTCGACACCCAGATAATCCTGTTGAACATATCCGCCGGGGTGATCGTGGGCGTATTGATAACCATTACCATGACCCAGGCGGGTGGCGCCGGAATAGTGGGTGTCGCGCAGATGGCGCGGAACGGGGATGGTTCGGCCATTGCGGACATCCTCCATGGCGGACCAGATGGCCTTGGCCGAGGCGTTGGATTTGGGGGCGGTGGCCATGTAAATGGCGGCTTGTCCGAGGGTCAGTTGGGCTTCGGGCATTCCGATGCGTTCGACGATGGCATAGGCGGAAGCGGCAACCTGAATCGCACGGGGATCGGCGTTGCCAATGTCTTCGCTGGCGAGAATGGCGATTCGGCGGGCGATAAAACGGGGGTCTTCACCCGCTTCGAGCATTCGCGCCACCCAATAGACGGCCGCATCCGGATCGCTGCCGCGCATGGATTTGATCAGGGCGCTGGCCGCGTCGTAATGTTCATCGCCGGTGGCATCGTAGACAATCGCCTTGCGCTGGATGGATTCTTCAGCAATCGGCAGCGTGATGTGGATGGGATGGTCTTCACCCTGCTCGGCGATTTGTGACCGGATGGCCACTTCGAGCGCCCCCAAGGCCCGGCGGGCATCCCCATCACTGGTGGTGGCCCAATGATCCAGCGCGGCATCGTCAATTCGGATGGACAGTTTGCCGTAGCCGCGATCGGGGTCTGCTATCGCACGGACAAGCAATCCTTTGATCTCCTCCTCGCTCAACGGCCCAAACTGAAAAATCTGGCTTCGACTGATCAGGGGTGAATTGACGGCAAAGAAGGGATTTTCGGTGGTGGCGCCGACCAGCAACACCTGCCCGCTCTCAACATCACCCAGAAGAATATCCTGCTGGGCGCGGTTGAAGCGATGAATTTCATCGACGAAAAAGACGGTACGAAGCCCACCGGTGGCCAGTCGTTCGCGCGCGGCATCGAGGATGGCGCGGACCTCCTTGACCCCCACGGCGGCGGCGTTGACCTGCTCAAAATGGGCCTTGCTGTATTGGGCGATCAGAAGGGCGAGGGTGGTTTTGCCGGTCCCGGGTGGGCCGTAAAACAGGACGCTGGTCAGACGGTCGGCCTGGAGCATCCGCCGAAGCAGCTTGCCAGGTCCGAGAAAATGTTGCTGGCCGACGAATTCATCAAGATTTTGCGGCCGCATGCGCACGGCCAGCGGGGCCACCCGGCGGATGTTTTTGTCGCGAACGTCCGCAAATAAATCCATGTGGGTCTTTCCCGGGGGTGATTTTGTATCACACAACTTCGCCAAATCGGCGCAACCCCTGTAATTGTTGCGACCGAACGGTCCGATTAAATAACAGGCCGTTAATTTGGGTCTATTTTTCTTGGCCGCGGCCCAAAGCGCGGCTAGACTGATCTTTCTACGATGGTACGACCGATGTGGGTTCATTGCCACTGAAATTAAAGGAAGGATTTGGAGGGAAATTATGTGTGGAATCGTTGCGTATGTTGGACGGAAGATCGCTCAACCGCTGCTGGTGGAGGGACTCAAACGGCTTGAATATCGGGGATATGACTCGGCCGGCGTGGCGGTGATCGACTCGGCCGGCAATATGCACATCCGCCGGGCGGTGGGCCGGATCAGCGTACTGGAAAACACGATTCAAAACGGCCAGGCGTTGCCCGAATCATTCATCGGCATGGCGCACACCCGCTGGGCCACGCATGGCGCCCCCACCGAATGCAACGCCCACCCGCATCTGGACAATTCCGGCCGGATCGCGCTGGTCCACAACGGGATCATCGAAAACTACGCCGCGTTAAAAAAATTCCTCTCCGGCAAGGGACACCAGTTTTCCAGCCAGACCGACACCGAGGTGTTGGCCGTTCTGATCGGGGATTTGTATGACGAGATGAAGGTGCAAAACCACATCCCGCCGGGTGTGTCGCCGTTGCAGCGGGCCGTGCAGGCGGCGTTGCATCAGGTGGAGGGGACGTACGGGATCGCGGTGATCTGCAAGGAAGAGCCGGACACGCTGGTGGTGGCGCGCAAGGGCAGCCCGTTGATCATCGGCGTGGGGAAGGATGAATATGTCGTCGCATCGGATGCCAGCGCGATTGTCGAACACACCACGCAGGTGATTTATCTCAATGACAACGAAATGGCGATTCTCAAGCCCGATGCGTTTCGCACCTGCACCATCGACGACATCGCCATCAGTCCGGTGGTGTCTCAATTGGAAAACAAGCTGGAGGAATATGAGCTGGGGGATTATCCGCACTACATGCTCAAGGAGATTTTTGAGCAGCCCACGGCCATCAGCAACACGCTGCGCGGCCGGGCGGAGCAAAAAGATGGCCGGATCGTGCTGGGGGGCGTCTCCAAATACACGCGCGAACTGATCCGCGCCCATCGGATCATCCTCACCGGACAGGGGACGGCGTGGCACGCGGGGTTGGTGGGCGATTATCTGATGGAGGACCTGGCCAAAATCGTCACCGAATGCACCTACGCCTCTGAATTTCGTTACCGCAATCCGATTGTGGAAGAGGGAACCGTGGTGGTGGCGATCAGCCAGTCGGGCGAAACCGCCGACACATTGGCGGCCTTGCGCGAAGCCAAGGAACGAGGTGCTTTGGCGCTGGGCGTGATCAACGCGGTCGGTTCCACGATCGCGCGGGAGACGGATGCGGGGATTTATCTTCACGCCGGGCCGGAGATCGGTGTGGCCAGCACCAAGGCGTTCACCTGCCAGATCGTCACGCTGGCGATGCTGGCGTTGTATATCGGCCGGCGACGGTTCATGAGCCAGGCGCAATGCCAGGAGGTGATCGACGGCCTGTGCGCGATCCCGGACCAGATGACCAAGGTGCTGGAGCAGAGCGATCATATCCGCACGATTGTCGAGCAGTTCTGTGAACGGGAAAACTGGCTGTTCCTGGGGCGTGGGTATCATTATCCTGTGGCATTGGAAGGGGCGTTGAAACTCAAGGAAATCAGCTACATTCACGCCGAGGGGATGCCCGCGGCCGAGATGAAGCACGGCCCAATCGCGCTGATCAACGATGGAATGCCGGTGGTCTTCATCGCGACCCAAGGTTCGCAGTATGACAAGGTCATCAGCAACATTGAGGAAGTCCGCGCCCGCGGCGGCAAGATCATCGCGGTGGCAACCGAGGGGGATGCGAACATCCATCGATATTCCGAGCATGTCATCGAAGTGCCCGATGCGATGGAATGCCTGCAACCGCTGCTGACGGTGGTGCCGCTGCAACTGATCGCCTATCACGCGGCACTGGCCCGCGGCTGTAACGTGGACAAGCCGCGAAACCTCGCCAAGAGCGTGACGGTGGAATAGGTTGCGCCGCGAAAAGTTGTGGCCCGCGCAATCGTCGATTATGCTTCATCCTTCACATATCGGATGGGCCATCGGGGCGCCGTGATGGGATTGACATTTGACGATCCCCCGCCGCCGATGGCCGATTTCCCCCGGAAAGGATGAACTTCGATGCTGATTCGCCGCATGGTCCCGGTCGTACTTCTGGCTGTTTTCGCGCTGGCCGCCCCGGTCCGGGCGCAGGAAAATCTGAAAATCGCCATCGTCAACACCGCCCGCATCTTCAGCGAGATGCAGGAGACCAAGGATCTCAAGCAGAAGATTGAAAACGACCGCAAATCGCTCGAAGCCACCGATCAGCAAAAACAACAGGACCTCAACGCCAAGAAGCAGGCCCGCGACCTGCTCAAGCCCGACAGCCCGGAATTTCAATCCCGCAATCAGGAATACCTCAAGGCCGCCATCGATTACCGCGCCTGGAAGGAAATGATGCAGATGGAACTCGACCGGACCCAGAAAGAGCAGATGAAGGGGCTGTTTGAGAAGATCGAGTCGGCCGTCGGCGAAATCGCCGCCCAGCGCGGGTTGGACCTGGTGTTGGCCGAACAGCATCCGGAATTTCCGCCGACACTGGATGCCATCACCTCCGATCAACTGCGTTCGATCATCGCGGGCCGAAACATCCTGTTCGCCTCACCCAAGGCGGACATCAGCGCCGATGTCATCACGCTGCTGGATGCGAAATACAAATCAAGGGGATAGGAGTCGGGTGAGAGGTGTCGGGATGAAGGAAGGATGCGATCGGTGCGTTACGGCACGGCGAATCCAGTGGAAACTCGTCAATTCTTTCGCTCGACCCGGATCGACTGGAGCATGACCATGTTGCGTGGGTTTAAGGGTAGGCCGTGGACATTGTCGCGGAACAGATACGCGTTGACATAATAGTAAATCGGGATGATCGGCGCTTCCTGTAATAATATCGACTCCGCATCCGCCAGCATTTTCAGCCGTTTGGCCGCATCAACCTCCACCGCGGCCGCTTTGCACAGGCGGTCGTAATCGGTATTGGCCCACGCTGAATCGTTGTTTTCGCTGTAGGAGAGATATTTATCGGTAAATGTGGATGGGTCATTGTAATCGCCGATCCAACTGGCACGGGCGATGGCGTAATCCTTGTTGTGCAGGCGTTCTCGGAAGACCTTGATCTCAAGCCCTTCCAGCCCCACCGAAACATTCAGATTTTTCGCCCATTGGTGCTGTACGTTCTGTGCCACATCCCCATGGTGTGCTTCATTGTTGTACATCAGCAGGAGATGGGGAAATCCCTTGCCATCGGGATATCCTGCCTCGGCCAGCAGTTGCCGGGCTTGTGCCACGTCAAAAGAGAGTCCCTTGGGGGATGGATAATCCGCGAAGATGCCGGTGGGGATGTAATTGGAAGCGGTTTGCTCCCCCATGCGCGTGATCGTTTTCACTATCGGGGTTTTATCCACCGCCATCGAAAAGGCCCGCCGGACACGCGCATCGGCGAATGGGTTTTTTTGTCCATCGGGCAGTTTGGGTTTGCAATTGATGGTATAAAAATAGGTTCCAAAGCCGGGGAAGATGTGCAGGTCAGTACGGCCCTTGGCACGCAGTTCGGCCGCGATTTCACCGGTGATGTCCGCCACCCAATCCGCCCCACCGCTTTCATAGGTCTGGAACGACGCCATCGGATCGTCCACGCTCAGGACATCAATCGTCCGGCTATACACCTGTGCGGCGTTCCAGTAGGTTTCGGACCGTTCCAGTCGCAGCCGACGTTTGAAATCCCAGAACAGCAGATGATACGGCCCATTACCCACCAGATTCGGCTCGCGGGTGAAGCCCCGTTCATAGGAAACCCGGCCGGCCGAGTCGCGCCGTTCAAATGGACGCATCGATGCTTCATTCAACGGGAAAAAAGGTGGGAACGCGCACAAATCGGGGAAAAACGCCACCGGATGCGCCAATGTCACCCGCAACGTGCGCGGATCATCCGCATGAATCGCAACCATGCCAAAATCGGCCTGTTTGGGATCCTCTTGATACTGGTCGCTGTATTGTTTTGCCCCGACGATATAGAAAAACAGATAGGTGTAATCCCCCGGCTCACGCAGCATTCGACGCCAGGCAAAGACAAAATCCCCCGCAGTCACGGCCGACCCATCGCTCCAGCGGGCGTTGGGCCGCAGATGAAATGTATACGTCTTATGGTCCGGGCTGATGTCGATTTTGTCCGCACAGCCGGGAATTGGTTGCAAGGTGGCCGGGTCCAGCGTGTACAACCCTTCCCACAGGGCGTACGCGAGGCGAATGTCCTGCAACCAGGACATGCGATTGGGGTCCAGCGTCCCCACATCGCCTCGATTGATGAAGGTAAAATCGGCACGGGGAACGGTTTTACCGCCCGACCAGGCGATCACCGCCGCCAACAGGGCGATTAACCCCAATGGAATGATCCACAATCGCATCATGCGATGGGCTTTGACTTCATTGACCTCGACTGCCCCCTGCTACTGACCCGCCCCGCCGGCGGTCGGTGCCGAGGCCGAACCCGCAGCGCCCGGCTTGGGCGGCGCGGTCACGCCCTTAAATTCAGCAATCTCCACCAGCAGCGGATACACCTGTTCGGCCATCTCGGCGACTTCCTTGCCGGAAGATCGAACATCCGTCTTGCTCAGCCGGCTGGAGAGTTCCACCAGTTCGGTGCTTTTCGTTCGCGTCCCCACCACCCAAAGGGCCTTGGCCGTTCCCTGAACCATCGCGGCCAACGTTTCGGCCTCCGGGGTGTTGTTCGCAGCCGCAGCAAACCGGGCGGCCCCCAGTGATATCAGATCGCTCATCGCCTGCACCGCCTGCACCTGTTGCGGGGCCGACAACTTGGGCCAAATCTGCGGATGCACCAGCATCGCGGTCGCCTGATTTTCCGCCTGCGGATCCACCGGAACACCGGCGGCATATTGTTTCACGCGGTCGGCCAGAAGTTCGAACAAAGACGGCAGGGTTTGATTCAGCCAGCTTGCCTTGATGTTGGATGTATTGGGATTGAACACCCCCAGGGAGAGTGCTGCATAGGCATCCTGCAACACCGGCCCGGATTGGGTCCGATCGGCCGCTTTGACAATCGCCTCCGGCAAATTCACCCGTTGGGCCAAGGGTTCATTGTCCAGCACCGGAGTCAGGACGAATTTCGCCCCTTTCATCCCCCACAAAACCACCGGCGTCTCCTTGTCATCCAGCCAGCGCAACACCGAATCCACCAGGCGGGAGTTGGAAGCCATTTCGGCGACACGGGCGGTGACGATGGCCGCGTTCAATCGAACCCGCAGCGGCGCATCGGCCGGTACCTGTTGATTCGCCTGATCCAGCGCGGCCGCATAGGCGTCGAGATAGGCCGCCTCGGATGGCTTGCCGCGAAGGGTGGCCTGATTGATCAAGGTGTCGCGCGCGCCAGCCTGGGCGGCCGCGTCGCTGCCGACCATCCGCTGCATCTGCCCCTTCACAAATGCATCAATCGTCTGGATCTCCGCCGGCCCAAGTGAGGTGGAGGATTTGAGATTGTCAGGCAAATCGGCGGATTGAGCAGTGGCCCAGGAACCCATTCCCAACGCCAGCACAAACCCCAACAGAGCGCCAAGGTGTCGATTCATCAAACTATTCTCCAGCGGGCCGGTTGTAAGTCTACGCGGGATAACACTTTCCGCAGGGGACGCGACCGTAGCACACCCCCCCTGTAATTGTCAAGAAATGGCGATTTCCAAACCAACTCTTGACGCTGTCGTAATAAGCATGACAATACGATGCGTCAAAAGCCACCCCGACCCGCAATGGCGGGTATCCGAAATGTCAATTTTCGGGTACACCGTAGCGGATCGAGGTGGCTTTTTTTGTATCAACAGACCCTTGTTTTATGGAGATGATGCCATGGCAACCGACAAGACGCTCAACACCCAGCCCCTGAAGGCGACCGATGCGGCCGGTAAACAGAAATTTGTGCAATTCGGCACCATCGAACATGTGGATGTGACGAAAATGGCCGGCATCGTCCCGCTGGTCGAGGCGATGAAACACATGGCCTACAGCGCCCGCGACCTGAACCGGGCGGCCGAGATTTATGACCGCATGTTGCGCGACAAGGAATGCGGCGTGATCCTCTGCCTGGCCGGCTCGCTCATCAGCGCGGGGCTGAAAAAGATCATCGTGGACATGCTCCGCAACAACATGATCGACGCCATCGTCTCCACGGGGGCCAACATGGTGGATCAGGACTTTTTTGAAGCACTGGGCTTCCGTCATTATGTTGCCGAAGACCGGCTCAAGAGCGGCCTGTATGATGGCGAACTGCGAGAACACGCGCTGGATCGCATCTACGACACGCTCATCAGCGAGGAAGACCTGCGCATCTGCGATGAGGCGACACAGAAAATCTTCGAGTCGCTTGAACCGCGCCCCTATTCCAGCCGCGAGCTGTTGCGCGAATTTGGCGCGTATCTGGACAAGAACGGCGGGCCAAAGTGCGATGATTCGATCATCCACGAGGCGTTTCAGCGGGAAGTGCCGATCTTTTGCCCGGCCTTCTCGGATTGCTCGGCCGGCTTTGGATTGGTGGCGATTCAGGCGGCCGCCAACGGCGCTCCGGTGGCCAGTTGGGATGGCGGCAGGGATTTTTACGAACTGACCCAACTCAAGATCAAAAACCCCGAAACCGGCATTTTCATGATCGGCGGCGGCGTTCCCAAGAATTTCACACAGGACATCGTCGTCGCTGCCGAGGTGCTGGGCCACGACGCCCCGATGCACAAATACGCCATCCAAATCACCGTGGCGGATGTGCGTGATGGCGCCCTGTCCAGTTCCACCCTCAAGGAAGCCTCAAGCTGGGGCAAGGTGGACACCGTTTACGAACAAATGGTCTTCAGCGAAGCCACCCTGGCGATGCCCCTGATCGTCGGCTACGCCTACCACAAGGCCGGCTGGAAATGCCGCACCGGCCGAAAGTGGAACACCCTGCTGGAACCCGTTGCGGTGGGCTGATTTTACCACTGTAGTAACTGTTTACCGTCGTCCTGTGGCCCAGTAGTCCAAAACGAGCTTTTTGGTGGCATCATATACGCCGAGTTGGCGTTGATCGGCGGTGCGCAGGAGGCTGGCGAGGGTGGCCCAGGCCTGTGCGCCCTCGCGGCTGCGGCTGCCGCCGGTGATTTTGCGCATCACCACCGCCGGACGCAGTGCCCGCT
>JADLBV010000031.1 GCA_020847545.1 Phycisphaerales bacterium | reverse complement strand
CGCAGTGTCATCATCATGACCGGCGACGTTACCGAAGAACGCATCCGCGAAATCCAGAGCCTCGGCGTCACCGCTTTTTTGCCCAAGCCCGTCAAGGTTGCCGATCTGGTCTCCATCCTCATCGCACGCCATACTTCCGGAAACGGCAATGGCGACTTGTCCCTCACAACCTCCGCCCCGAGCCATGCTGACCATTGAAGCCGCCGGCAATTGGACCGCCTCGCAGGTGCGCACAATCGCCCATCCCGACACCCGCCCGTTCATCCCGTCCGTCGAGCAGATCATCGACCACGCCTGGCATGCCGCCCAACAACAGCCCGGCATACTTCTCTTCGACGGCCCCATGTGCCGGCTCGAATCCTATTCCGCCGGCCCCCAGTCGCTCGAACTGGCCCTCAGCCCCACGTCTTATCGCATTTTTTTCGGAACCAACATGCGCCACCCGGAACTGGCCGACCAGTACGGCCCGCCAATTCTTGCCAATCCCCTGGGCGTCAGTTGCCTTTTGGAAACCTCCGATGAATGGATCCTGCTCGGCCGGCGCAATGCCTCGGTCGCCTATTATCCCGATCGCGTTCATCCCTTTGCCGGCGCGTTGGAACCTGCGGACGATGGCGATGTCTTCGCCGCCGCCCGCCGTGAATTGCACGAAGAACTGGCCTTGAAAGAATCCCACCTGAAACAGATTCACTGCCTGGCCCTGGTTCACGATAACCTCTTGCGCCAGCCGGAGTTAATCTTCGCCGTCCGCACCAACCGCACGCTTCGTCAACTCGAACGGCTGATGGATCACACCGAACACCGCGCCGGCTTTCCCCTGGCGGTCTCATTGCCCGTCATCGAGTCGGCCATGGACCAACCTCGCCTGCTGACCCCCATCGCCATTGGCTCGCTGTGGCTCTGGGGCCGCCAACGTTTCGGCCAAAGCTGGTTCGACCGCCACGCCCCCGCAATCACCGCTGCGCCAATACCTTGAGCGACCGCCCCCGTTTTTTCGGCACCTCCGCCAAAAGGTCATACCCTTGGGCGCCCATCACCTCCACCTCGATCAGTTGGCCCGGATGCAAATCCTCTCCATGCACGATCGTCACCGAATCAATGTCCGGCGCTTGACCCGTGCTTCGCGCCACCCAGCCATCCTCCGCATCGCGTCCCGCCGGCCGGTCCACCAGCACAGTGATCGCTTTGCCCAACATCGACTTGGCCTTCTTAAACGCCACCTTCTGCTGAGCCAGCATCAGCTCCTCCACCCGGCGTTGCTTGGTGGCATCATCCACCTGCTGATCCATCTTCCCCATCGGCGTGCCCGGCTCGGCGCTGAACGCGAACACGCCCATCATGTCGAAGCCAAAGTCTTCCACAAACCTCACCAGTTCCTGATGTTGCGCCTCGGTCTCGCCCGGCGAACCGGCGATGAAAGTCGTCCGGATCGTGATCCCTGGTATCCAGTTGCGCAGTTTATTCAGCAAAATTTCGATATTCCGTCGGCTCACCCGTCGGCGCATCCGCGTCAAAATGTCGTCGTTGATGTGCTGCAACGGCATGTCGATGTACGGAACCATTCGCCCGCACTGGCCGATCGTCCGGATCATTTCATCCGTGAAACACGATGGATACGCATACATCAGCCGCAGCCAGTGGACATCTTTCAATTCACGGTCCAGGGTTTTTAGCAGTCCGCTCAGTCCCGGCGCATAACCGATGTCCGTGCCGTAACTTGTGGTGTCCTGACCGATGAGGTTCAGTTCCACCGCGCCATCCGCCGCCAGTTCCGACGCTTCGGCCAGAATCTGCTGCGGCGGTTTGGACCGCATCAACCCGCGAATGGATGGAATTGTGCAAAATGTACACCCCTGATTGCACCCCTCGCTGATTCGCAGATAGGCATAATGCCTTGGTGTCAGCCGGAGCCTGGCCCGATCATCTTCAAAGACCGGCAGGCGGTTGGTTTTGGTCTCCTTGATCGCTTCCTGTCCGCCGGCCGCCGCCAGTTCTCTGGACAAGTCGTGATACTTGCCCAGAAAATGGCCATGCGCCTGCCGCGGGTTGGCCTGACCTCGAACCGCTTCGACAATATGTTCCCGATCAAAAACCCCCACCAGCCGGTCAATGCCCGGTGCGTCATTGAGCAACTTGGTCTTGTGCCGCTGCACCAGACAGCCGGCCACCACCACCCGCTGACACCGTCCGGTGCGTTTCAGTTCGATTGCCTCGTGAATCTCCTTCATCGACTCGGTCTTGGAGGCTTCCAAAAAACCGCAAGTATTGATAACGATCGCATCCGCATCCCCTGCCTCCGCGGTGATGCTCAACCCATCCTCGGCCAGCAACCCCAACATGCGTTCGCTGTCCACCAGGTTTTTAGGACAACCCAGCGAGACAAAGGCTACTTTTTTGATCGATTTGGCCGACTTGGCCATGGTCTGCTCCAATACAACCCCGACCGACAAGACTAAATGTCGCCGCGCGGCCGGTCAATAGTACGTCTTGACTGCCAAATCGTGCGAGCGACATATATTTTGATGTGTCAAAATGATGACTCCGGTAGGTCAATATGCCGCAAGTGCTTTTCCTGTCGTAACTTGTTGCTCGAATTGAATCGGGGGCTTGAAGATGATACAATGGCGGGACTTATGCCCATTCGAGCAAAAATCAGGCGCACCACTCCTCGGCGGCGAACCACCGCCGTGGCGACTCGGCCCGGCCGCAGCGCTCGCGCCGAGCGGGCGATCTCCACGGCCAAGACCGCACCATTTGCGCCTCTGTCGTCTTCGACCACAAGCGGTAGTGGTTATTCCAAAGCTTTGCGTTTTCTTTCATCACTAAGCGACTACGAGCGCCTGCGGATTGTGCGCTACAACAGCGACTATTTCAACCTTGACCGCATGCGCACCCTGCTCAAGCGTCTGGGCAATCCCCAGGAGAGCTTCCGGTCGATCCATGTTGCCGGCACCAAGGGCAAGGGGAGCACCTGCGCCATGATCGCGTCGATGCTTCAGGCGTGCGGGTACAAGGTGGGCGTCTACAGCAGCCCGCATCTTGTGGATATCCGTGAGCGGATCGCCATCAACGGGCAGATGATTTCGCAGGCCGACTTTGGCCGGCTGGTCCGTCTGGTTGAGCCGATCGTGGGCCGACTCAAGCCGCAGCCGTCTTATTTTGACGTGCTGACAGCGGTGGCGTTTAAGTATTTTGCGGATCATAAGGTGGACCTGGTTGTCGTGGAGACCGGCCTGGGTGGCCGGCTGGACTCGACCAACGTCATCAACCCGGAAGTGACCGCCATCACCAGCATCAGCAAAGACCACATGGCCCAGTTGGGCAACACCCTGGGGAAGATCGCCGCCGAGAAGGCGGGGATTTTCAAGAAGGGCGTGCCGGCGGTGTCGGTGATTCAGAATCCCGAAGCCGAGGCGGTCTTGAAGCAGGTGGCCGAACAGGTTGGAGCGCCGCTGGACATCACCGGCAAGACCATCGAGTTCAGCTATCGCTTTGAATCCAGCCGGATGGTCGGCCCGCACAACCGGGTCTGCCTGACGACGCCCAACAGCCGATTCGAGCACCTGGCGGTGCCGCTGATCGGCGAGCACCAGGCGATCAACTGCGGTCTGGCGCTGGCGGTGATTGACCGGCTTAAAGGCCGGGGCATCGCGATCAATGATGCCAAGGCGATGGAAGGGCTGTCCAAGACGGTCATTCCCGGCCGGATGGAGATGGTCAGCGCCACGCCGCGGGTGCTGGTGGATGCCGCGCACAACGCCGCCAGCGTGGATGCGCTGATGCGTGCGGTTGGCCAGCACATTCCGTACGATTCGATGGTGGTCATCTTCGGCTGCTGCGGGGACAAGGACATTCCCGGCATGTTGGACCGGATCACCGCGGGCGCCGACAAGGTGATCTTCACCAGCGTGAACAACATCCGCAGCGCCGATCCCAATGAACTGGCGGCGCGGTATGTCGAGTTGTACGGCAAGATGGCGCAGGTGGCCTCG
>JADLBV010000030.1 GCA_020847545.1 Phycisphaerales bacterium | reverse complement strand
TGAAAGCAAGACCTCCTTCGCCCGTCACGGCATCAAGATCGGCGATGTGCAGCTTGATCTGCCGGCGATGATGGCGCGCAAGGACAACGTCGTGCAGACACTGACGCGCGGCGTGGCGGGTCTGTTTCGCAAAAACAAAGTCGATCATCTGCGCGGCACGGGCAAGATCGTCGATCCGCAAACCGTCTCCATCACCGGCGGGGATGGCACGCAAACGCACAAAGCCAAACGCATCCTGATCGCCACCGGCAGCGCTCCGGTGCAGTTGCCGAACCTGCCGTTTGATGGAAAGCGCATCATCAGCTCAACCGAGGCGCTGACGCTGCCTGCCGTGCCCAAACGGTTGCTGGTGATCGGGGCGGGGGCGATCGGCCTGGAGCTGGGCTCGGTGTGGCGGCGGCTGGGGTCGGCGGTGTCCGTGCTGGAATTCATGGACCGCATCGCCCCGACGATGGACCGGGAGATGACCGGCTTGCTGCAGCGATCGCTGGAAAAACAGGGCATCGCGTTTCGCCTGAAAACGGCGGCCGAGTCAATGAAGATCAAGGACAACCAGGTCCACGTCCAATACAAAACCGGCGAGGAATCCGGCACCGAGGTCTGCGATGTGCTGCTGGTGGCGGTTGGCCGCAAGCCCTATACCGATGGTCTGGGCCTGGCCGAGGCGGGCGTGGAATTGGACCGGCGGGGATTTGTGGCGGTGGACAGGCAATTCCAAACCCGCGTGCCGGGGATTTATGCCATCGGCGATGTCGTCGGCGGGGCGATGCTGGCGCACAATGCCGAGGAGGAAGGGATCGCGGCCGTCGAGATCATGGCCAACAAGGCGGGGCATGTGAATTACAAAGCCATCGCGGCGGTCATCTATACCCATCCGGAACTGGCGTCGGTCGGCATGACCGAGGATGAAGCCTCCGCCGGCGGGCGAGAGATCAAAATCGGAAAATTCCCCTTCGCCGCCAACGGGCGGGCAAGGGCTATGGATTCAACCGAGGGACAGGTGAAGATGATCGCGGACGCCAAAACCGACCGGATGCTGGGATTGCACATCCTTGGCCCGAGGGCATCGGACCTGATATCCGAAGGCTCATTGGCGGTTGAATTCGCCGCCAGTGCCGAGGACATCGCCCGCACCTCGCACGCGCACCCGACATTGCCCGAAGCAATTAAGGAAGCCGCGCTGGCGGTGGACAATCGACAGATTCATATGTGAATTGGGTTGCCGGTAGCTGATGTAATACAAAGACATTGACCAATAACCAGTAACGAGCAACCAGCAACTATTAACCTTTTAACCTGGAGACCCAATGAGCCTTCGTAAAATCAGCCATCCCGATGCCAAACGAGAAGGCCCCTATTCAGCGGCCGTCGAGGTCGATGGATGGGTCTACGTCAGCGGCCAGGGGCCGCTTGACATGGCGACCCACAAGATCATCGGCAGCACCATCGAAGAACAGACCCAGCTCACGCTGGATCACATCGACAAGGTGCTGAAGGCGGCCGGTTGCGGGCCGCAGGATGTGGTCAAATGCACCTGCCATCTCTCGGACATCGCTGATTTTGACAGCTTCAACAGCGTTTACACCAAATATTTCACCGGCCCAGTCCGCCCGGCGCGCACGACCGTGCAGTCGGTGCTGTGGGGCGGGATCAAGGTCGAAATCGACGCCATCGCCCGAAAGAAGTAGCCGTTCACACCAGCATCATCGCCGGTTCTTCCAGCAGGTTTTTGAGTGTGCGGAGGAAATCGGCGGCCGTGGAGCCATCGACGGCGCGGTGGTCGGCCGAGAGCGTGACGGTGAGCATGGTGCGGGCGACGATCTGGTCGTTGCGGACCACCGGGCGTTTTTCGGCCGCCGCGACGGCCAGGATGCCGACTTCGGGCGGGTTGATGATGGCGGAAAATTCCCGCACACCATAGGTCCCCAGGTTGCTGACGGTGAAGGTGGCGCCGGTCATCTCATCCTGCCTGAGCTTCTGCCGGCGGGCGCGGTCGACCAGGTCGGTGCTGCGCCGGCGGATCTCCTTCAGTCCCATCTGGTTGATGTTGCGCAGCACCGGAACAATCAAACCCTCCGGCAGCGCCACCGCCATGCCCAGGTTCACATCGCCATAGCGGGTGATCTCGGTGCCGTTGAAGGTGGAATTTAATTCCGGGTGTTGCAAAAGGGTTGAAGCGATCGCCTTGGAAATAAAATCACCCAGGGACAACCGCACATTTTCGGATTCGAGTTGTTCATTGATTCGCCCGCGAATTTGCGAGACCGACTCAAGGTCGATGTCGATGGTTTCGTAAAAGTGAGGGATCGTCTGTTTGGACTGCTGGAGCCGCTGGGCGATGACGGATCGAATTTTGGTCAATGGGATGACCTGTTTCTGGCCGCCGGGGACACGGCTGGGGAACGTTTCGGCGGGCGCGGGCGCACTGGCAGGGGCCTTGGCCGAGCCGTTGCCGTCGGCCTGTTGCACATCGCGCAGGATGATCCGGCCGTTGGGACCGGTGCCGCGAATCCGGCCCAGATCGACGCCTTTGTCGGCGGCGACGCGGCGGGCCAATGGCGAGACGCGTATACGATGACCTTCATCGGCGAGAGCCGGGATTGTTTGTGTGGCGACGGCGGCCTTTTTTGCGATCTGTTCGGAGGTTTCATCAGGGCCGGCATGCACCTGCCGGGCACGGTCGGCGGCGCGGCCTTCCTCGATGTGCTCGGTCACCTTCCGGGCTTGATGAGGCGTTTCGCCTTGCGCGCCGCCGGCGTATTGCTGTCGGACCTGATCGACGTTTTCGCCGGATGTCGCGATCACGGCCAGGCGGTCGCCGACTTTGACTTTCTGTCCTTCAGAAACCGCCACCACCGCCAGAGTGCCTGATTCAAAGGCTTCCATGGGCATGGTGGCCTTGTCGGTCTCCACATCCGCGATCTCATCGCCGGCCTTGATCTTGTCGCCCTCTTTTTTGTGCCATTTGACGAGCGTTCCTTCGCTCATGGTGTCCGACAACTGCGGCATGGTGATCTCGGCGGGCATGATGATTGAATCCTTCGGTTATGATGCGATCAGCGGTAGCAGACCTGTTTGACCTTCTGGACGACCTTTTCGACACTGGGCTGCATCGCCAGTTCCAGGTAGTGGTTGAACGGCACGGGCACATCCTCACAGCAGACCCGGCCGATGGGGGCATCCAGATCATCAAACGCCTTTTCGTTGATCCGGGCCAGAATCCCCGCGCCCATGCCGCAATACGGCCAGTCTTCATCCACGATGACGCAGCGGTTGGTCTTGGCGATGGATTGCAAAATGGCCTCATCATCCAGCGGACGCAGCGTGCGCAGGTCGATCACCTCGGCGTCGATCTGTTCGTTTTCGGCAAGTTGCCGTGCCGCGTTCAGGCACATTTTCACCATCTTGGACCAGCAGAGGATCGTCACGTCCGACCCTTCTTTTTTCACATCCGCCACACCGACGGGGACGGTGTATTCTTCATCCGGCACTTCGCCGCGGTCGTTGAGCATCAACTCCGATTCGAGGAAAACCACCGGGTCATCGCAGCGGATGGAGGTCTTTAACAATCCCTTGGCATCATATGGCGTCGATGGCGCCACGACGATCAAGCCCGGCACGCGGGCGTACAGGGCATCCACGCGGTGGCTGTGTGTGGCGCCGAGCTGATGGGCGATGCCGTTGCCGCCGCGAAAGACGATGGGGATCTTGAACTGGCCGCCGCTCATATAGCGCACGTTGGCGGCGTTGTTGACCAGTTGATCGAATGCGACAAACGAAAAACTCCAGCTCATCAGCTCGACGATGGGACGAAGCCCGCACATCGCCGCCCCCACCCCAAGCCCGCAAAAACCCGCCTCGCTGATGGGCGTGTCGCGCACCCGGCGCGGTCCGAATTGGGCCAGCATCCCTTCGCTGACCTTGTACGCGCCGTTGTACTCGCCGACTTCCTCGCCCATGAGAAAGACGTTCTCATCCCGTTCCATCTCCTCCACCATCGCCTGGCGGAGCGCTTCTCGATATTGAATTTCCGGCATGTTGTTGATTCGTTTTCGGGTTATTTTTCCAGCGGATATTGCTCCGCCAGCACGTCTTTGTACATCTCTTCAAGCTCCGGATGAGGGCTGGTGTCGGCGAACCGCACCGCATCCTCCACGATCGCGCGGACCTCGTTTTCGATCTCCTCAACGGCCGCATCGTCGATCAATTCACGCTCGCGCAGGTGATGTTCATACAAAGTGATCGGGTCGCGCAGGCGCGCCTGTTCGGCCTCCTCGCGGGTGCGGTATTTCATCGCATCGCTCATCGAGTGGCCGCGGAAACGATAGGT
>JADLBV010000029.1 GCA_020847545.1 Phycisphaerales bacterium | reverse complement strand
TGCAGGCGAACCCCGCCCTGACCAACCAGCAGAAGTCGGACCTGGGGTTGACGGTGCGCGATGCGGACCCAACGCCGATCAATCCACCGGCCGATGCGCCGATGCTGGATGTGGTGTCGGTCGTGGGACGGATGGTGAAGATTCGGCTGCACGATGCGGCCAACCCCACCCGCCGGGGCAGACCCGATGGGGTGATCGGGGCGAGTGTCTACAGTTTTGTCGGCGCCACCCCACCGGCCGAGTTGTCGGCCTGGGCCTTCGTCGGCAACACCAGCCGGACCGGCCACGATGTGCAGTTTGAGTCGACCGTCCCGGCCGGCGCGGTGGTCTGGCTCTGTGCCTGCTGGTTCAACGCCAAGTCGCAAAGCGGCCCGGCCTGCGCCCCCATCAGCACCAACCTCCCCGGCGGCGGCGCGGTGGCGGCGTAAGAATCGGAGGATGACAACTTCAGGCGCTGATGGCGATCCCATCGGCGCCTTTTCTTTTGTCTTGCCTCACTGTTTGCGAAAGAAGATGGTCCGCGGGGCGGACCCTACGCGCTTTTTCACCCCCTCTCCTTGTCTCCTTGTCTCCTTGTCTTTTTCACCCCCTCTTTTTGTCCGGGAAGGTCCTCTTACGCCGGCGTTGCGTTCAACATGGGGAACAACACATCAGCGATCTGAGCGAAGCCCCAATCGGTGGGGTGGGTTCCGTCAACGGTCATTTCGCCATTGTCGCCGATGAGGTGGATTCCTTCGATGTAGTGCAGGTTGGGGTCGGAAGCGCGCAATTGCTCGTATGCCTGGCGAAAGCCGGCGTTGGCGAGTGTTACCTGGCGGCGCCAGTCGGGCCAATGGTGGCTCATGGATCGGATGACGCTCTCCATGAGGATAATGGGGGTGGTGGGATGGGTTTGGCGAAGGGTTGCAATAAAGGGGGCGGTGCGGAGGAGGGCTTCATCGGGGTCGTAGAGGTTGGGGACCGGATCGATGATGAAGGCGCGGGCGGGCAGTTCACCCAGCAGGTTCGCCATCGGCGCATCCATCTTCCCCTGGCCGGCAAAACCGAGGTTGAGGATCGGCCAATTCAGTCGGCGGGAGAGGATGGAGGGGTAGGTCATCCCCGGCCGGGAGGCGAATCCACCCTGGGTGATGGAGGTGCCGTAGAAAATGATGGGGGGTTGTTGATCGGCGTCGCGGGGCGCGATGGGTTCCAGCGTGGCATCATCATCGATGCCGAGTTGGACGAATTCGGGGCCGTTGTACAGGGGAAGATAAGTCAGAAATTGGCGCGGTTGGCGAGTCAGGTTGGCCGCGAGGCTGGCCTGATTCTCCAGTTGGTCCACCGCGCCGCAGACACCGATCAGATCCAGGCCATCACCGCGCTGGACATACAGATCAAACCCTGTTTCGGCGACCCGCGCCATGTGGGGTGTGGTGCGCAGGGGGAAGCGCAGCTTCCATTTGATTTCCAGACGCGAAGAATCGGTCTTAAAACGGGCGCACAGGCCGCTGGAATGTCCCGCCAGTTCCCACACCACCGCCTCGACCTGCGACTTGGCCCGTGCGGGCAGGCGTTCATAAGGATGGGCACTGTCGGCCCCATGCCAGCCACGACCTTCCAAGCCGATGTCAAAAAGGTTTATCCATCGCATAAGTTGGGAGTTGAAGTAGGGTCTTTCCATTCGGATTGCGAACCACTACCTTAAGGTATATGAACCAGCCATTATTGCAAAGCGAACTCCCCTTCCCGGTGCGCCGGGGGAAGGTGCGGGATGTTTATGATCTGGGGGAGGCCCTTTTGATTGTCGCCACGGATCGGATCAGCGCGTATGATGTGGTGATGCCCAACGGCATCCCCGACAAGGGGAAAATCCTGACGGCGCTGAGCCTCTTCTGGTTTGAGAAATTCAACCAGTTTGAAAACCACCTGCTGGCATCCGATGTCAGACAATTTCCTGAAAAACTGCGGACGTATGCCGACCAGTTGGCCGGGCGGTCGATGTATGTGCGCAAGGCGAAGGTGGTGCCGATCGAATGCGTGGTGCGGGGGTATCTGGCCGGGTCGGGGTGGAGGGAATATCAGAAGACGCAGACCGTCTGCGGCATCAAGTTGCCGGCGGGGTTGAAGCAATGCGACAAATTGCCGCAACCGATCTTTACCCCCTCCACCAAGGAGGAGACCGGGCATGACATCAACATCAATTTTGATGAGATGACCAAGCGGGTTGGGAAGGAGTTGTCGGGGCATTTGAAGGATCGGACCTTGTCGCTGTATACGCAGGCGGCCGAATATGCGCGGACGCGCGGGGTGATCATCGCGGATACGAAGTTTGAGTTTGGCCAGTTGCCCGATGGGAAGATCATCTTGATCGACGAGGTGCTGACGCCCGATTCATCGCGGTTTTGGCCGGCCGACCAGTATCAATCGGGAAAGGATCAGCCCAGTTTCGACAAGCAGTATGTGCGGAATTATCTGGAGTCGCAGCCGTGGGACAAGACGCCCCCCGCGCCAAAACTGCCTGATGAGGTGGTGAAGGGGACGCGAAAGCGGTATCTGGAAGCGTATCAGTTGTTGACCGGCCGGGAATTGGCGTTGTAGATCAGGCGTCATCGCCATGGGCTGATTGATCGCGTAGGTCCGGCTGTGCCGGACGATGTGAAGATGTCCGGCACAGCCGGACCTACGAGCGGGGGATTCGGTTGTTGTAAATCGGGCGCGAGCGTTATGGGCTTATTGAGTTACAGAACGGCCGGGGAATCGCACGGCAAGGCGCTGTTGGCGCTGGTGGAGGGAATGCCGGCGGGCGTCGATGTCGATCAGGAGTTTATTGACAACGAGCTGCGCCGACGTCAGGGAGGGTACGGCCGGGGCGGGCGGCAGAAGATCGAGACCGATCATGTCGAGTTTCTATCGGGTGTGCGGCTGGGCAAATCGATCGCTTCCCCCATCGCGATGCTGATCCCCAACAAGGATTCGCGGCTGGACGATGTGAAGGCGACGCCGCCATTGCATCGCCCGCGGCCGGGGCATGCGGATTTGGCCGGGTCGATCAAATGGTTGACAACCGATTGCCGGGAGACGCTGGAACGCGCCTCGGCGCGGGAGACGGCGGCGCGCGTGGCGGCCGGGGCGTTGTCGCGCTGTTTGTTGAAGGCGTTTGGGATTGAAGTGTTCGGATTTGTGCGCTCGGTCGGGCCGGCGATGTCGGATGTGCGGGTGATGAGTGACAATTGGCGAAAGCTGCTGGAGGCGCGCGAGCAGTCCGATTTGTATTGCCCGGATGTGGCCGCATCGGAGGAGATGCGCGGGTTTGTGAATCAGATGAAACAGGACAAGGACACGGCCGGCGGGATCGTCGAGGCGCATGTCTTTGGATGTCCGGTGGGGCTGGGGAGTTGCATGACCTGGGATGGTCGGCTCGATTCGCGCATCGCGGCGGCCGTGGTGGGGATACAGGCGTTTAAGGGGGTGGAAATCGGGCTGGGGTTTGAGACCACCCGCCGGGCCGGTTCCAAGGTGCATGATGAGATCGCGTTTGATGCGAATTCACAGCAGACCCCGACGCTGGGATTCATCCGCGCCACCAACAACGCCGGCGGTCTCGAAGGGGGAATGACCAACGGCCAGCCGGTCGTCGTCCGAGGCGCCATGAAGCCGATCTCCACCCTCGGCAAGCCGTTGCGCAGTGTGGATCTGAACACCAAACAAACCTCCGAAGCCGGCTGGGAACGCTCGGACATCTCCGCCATCAGCGCCGCGTCGGTGGTGATGGAAAACGTCATCGCATTTGAGATCGCCCGCGCATTCCTTGAAAAATTCGGCGGGGATTCGCTGCACGAAGTCCGGCAAAATTACGACCAGTTCCTGGCCACGGCGCGAAGTTTGCCGTTGGGATGAGATGCCGGGTTGAAATGATCTACGGGAATCCAGCCCAACTGATAAATCGTAATCCCATGAAAGGCTCGTCTGATCGGTTGGCAAGATGACCGTTCTTGGAAGACGATCATGGGCAACGCAACAATCGTATCGCATGTCGAGATGGATTGTCATCGCACATTCAGCCGGATGACCGCGCGGGATGCGGGCAACAGCCGCGCCGACGGGGGCAAACAGGACAAGAACCGAGGCTAGGCTCTGTCTGAAAACTCCGGTGGCCCACGATGGACCGCAAACAGGCCGGTGGCTAGGCGTCGGCGACGAAGCAGTATTTTGATACTACGGCGAGGAGCCGCAACGACGCCAACGGCCTTTTTGCGGTCCACCGAAGGCGGCATGAAATCGGCTTGTCCACTTCGTTGGAACCGCTCAATGGCTCATCAAGAGCCTGTTTTCGCGAGTCCGCCTCGCGGCCAAGCCGATTTGATGCCGTCGTGGGCCATCGGAGTTTTCAGACAGAGCCTAACATGACAGCGCTATGAAGAGTTTACACGAATCCTCGAACGGCGTCTGTTCTTGTACGCGGCAGCGTTACGCCGTTGATGATAGGCACATCGCCGCATCAACTGTGACCATGACCTCCAATCCCCCGGCCAAATCTTCGTGGCCAGCATCGCGACGGCCTGGCCGACCTGCTCGAAGGTGATCCGCACATTTTTCCCCCCGCAGTCGGCTCGTCTGTTCCGACAGGAAGCACATCGCCAGTCTCACGCACAGCCAGTGTCGGATCAGGCTCACATAGGTCCGGACCTCGAAGGCGCCCAACCCCGCATCCTGCTTGGCACGCTCGAACCACTTTTCCACATGCCATCGGCTCAGCAGCACTCGAATCAGTTCCTCGACGCTTGTTGCCTCGCCCGCGTTGCTGATGACGTATTTGATCTCACCGGTCCTGGGCTGCCGCATCACAATCAGCCAGTACATCCGATCGGTGGGAACGCTGACGTTGTGGTCGGGGTTGGACGAGTCGCTCAGATGCACACGCGCCGCCTTGTACTCCCAGACCAGCATTCCACGCGTGGTGTCTTTCACCTTGCGGCGTTTCCACGGTTGGCTGGTGAACGCCGGACTGTGTGTGGCCAGATTGTCCACCCGCCGCGCCGCATGGCAGGGATGGCCCGCGCTGCGGCACGCCGGGCGTTTGACCCAGACGCGAAAGTTCGACGGGACCTCGCCCACTCCCCGCTGGCCCATCTCGTCGAGCGCGAACCAGAAGGCCGGGACCATTCCGTATTCTTCATCGAAGACCACCCAGTTGAGCTTCACGCCTCCCGCCAGCGCCGTCTTCACCTGTTCCAGCGCGATCTGCCACTTCGGGCGGCAGGCCAGCTCCGGCCCGATGCCCGCCCGCTCACAACGCTCGCGGTCAGCGGACCACTTCTGGGGCAGGTACAGATCACTGACCAGCACGCAGGAGAAGGGATTGCCGGCGTGGTTGTCCGTGAACAAAAGATGCTGGGCCACCACACAGTTCTCAATCTTGCCCGACTCGCCGCAGTATTGTCGCTGCACTCCCGGCGTCTTGTCCCCCTGCTTGGGGTGGCCGGTGGCATCGACCACGCCGATCCCGCCATCCGGGCAACGGTCGGCCACGCCATGCAGCAGCATCTTTTCCAACCGCACGTGATCCCAAGCGAACATCGACAAAAACTCCTGCAGCGTCCGCACCGCCACCCCGCACGCCAACGCAATCGGTTCGACGCTCTTGCGTCGCAGGTCTGCCATCAATCCCAGCAGATAACTCTGAAAGTAATCAAAGGTCACCGCACGCTTGAAACAGGGACGAAACGACTGCACCCAAGCCGACAGCGCCGGCTGCAGAGAGGCAAGTTGCTCAGCATTCATCAGACGACTCCGGTTGTTGCGCCAGAATCGTCATCGACACGTTGCCGCAAGAGGCTTGTGCAAAAGTAGCGCTGTCATGCTAGAGCATCCTCATCTCATTGAATCACCTCGTCACGTTTCCAGCGATCAAAGCGTTTGAACGCAACGCAGACGCCACCAACGTAATGAGGATGTTCTCATGTTCATCGGCCGGCGGTCGTTTGGGGTGATTTGGTTTCGCCGAGGATCATCCCCAGAATGTCTCCGCCCAGATCGCCAAAGGCCATCGGCGTCGCGTTGGGTTGCTCGATGGTTCCCGTCACCCGCATCGATGTCAGCGCACCCTGGATCGCACTCAACACGGCGTCCATGTCCGCCATGAATGGAAGGTCGATGTTTTTCAACGGACGGACCGTTCCCACGATCACATAGTCCAAACCGGCCTGTTTTCCCGACCAGATGTTCGTTGAACTGCCGCTGGCGAACGCCTCGACGCCGCGGTTGAAATATCGCGCATCCAAAAGGGAAAAAGTCTGACCCTCAATCCGAAACGATGCCCTGCCTTTGCCGCTGGGAGCCTGCGGCCCCAAGGCCAGATGCAGCGCGTTGTACAACTCCGCGAACCCCGGCACGTTCGCCAAATCCGAATCGGTCAACCTCACCCCACCCTCGGCATAGATTTTGCGAACATCCAGCGGATCACCCACGGCCGTTGTCCAGCCGCTTAATTTTCCGGGCATAGTTTTGGCGGATGATCGGGCGGTGTGAACCAACTGGTTCAAATCCAAGTCCGTAAAATTCAAATTGGCCTGTGCCCAGAGGTCTCGATCCTGGTGTTGACTGGCCCGCGCCCAGAGATTGACGGTCCCACCCCCCACCGACATGTCAAAATGTTCCAGCACCGCGCGAAAGGCGCTGTACTGGTCGGTGATTCCCACAAACATCAGAAAGCTGGCGCCGCCGATTTGCAATTGGCGAAAATGCCCTCCATCCGCCCGTATCGTCCCGGTCACTCGCAATGGCTCCAACGCACGTGAATCCTCGGCCGGTGAGAACTGGATATTGCCCGAAAATCGACCGTGCAATGGCTCAAGCTCCGGAAAAACGGCCGCCACCTGATCGTTGTCGATCGCGCTCCATCCCACCTGCCCACGCGACAACATCGGCTTGTCGATGTCCACCACCGCCTGACCCTGAATCGACCCGCCGAAAATATCCCCGCCGATCTGTTTCAAATTCACCACACGGCCTTGTAAAACCGAATCCAATGACAATTTGCCCAGCGGCTTGTCATCCAAACTCGCGGTGGCAGTGAAAGACAAAGGCCCGGCGGCCGTCTTGTCCTTCAAATTCAAATCCAGTTTCGTATTCGCCCAGACTTCCAGTTGGCCTTTGTTCGTTTCCACCGGCCACGCCGTCGCCGACACTTCCGCGTGAATTTTGCCGGCCTCATCCAACCCAAGATTCGCACTGGCGTTGATCGAACCCTCCTCTTTGCGCAACACCACCGGACCAACAGCCAACCGTCCATCGTCGATTCGCATCTCCCCTTCAACCGTTTGGGCGACAAGGCCGGGTGAATTGAACTGATCGGCCTCGAAATGACCCTCCATCTCCATCAACTTCGGCTTCAGTTGCGGCAGGTCGATGGTCCATTTCCCCTTGAATTGCCCATCCACAGGCAGACTCGTCACCAGCGCGGATGCCTGTTTCAAGGGTAGATCATCCACCGACACCACAATTCTCAGCGATTGTTCCTCCTCCGGATAGGTTGCATCAAATCGCCACTTGCCATCGAGCAGTTTCAATTCGGTGGAATGCACCTCGGCATGCTCGGCATCGATCACTCCCGTCAATTCAACCGATGCATCGCCGATCGGCCGTTGATTGACCTGTAATTGGTTGCCGTACAATCTCCCCACCAGGTTGAATTGCACCGGCGAAATCGTCCCATCCAGATGAAGTTGACTCCATAACCTGCCCCCGCCCAGCAGATGTTCCATATAAACATCCATGTTCAATGGCTTGGAATATCCCGAATGAAAATCCCCCTGCGCGGTCAACTGCAACCGCCCCATCTCCAGATACGCCTGCTGAACCGTTGCGGATGTGAAATCACCCCATGTGTTGAGTGAAAATCGAATCTGCGAATCATCTGTCATCGGCTGCACTCCGACGCTGCCATCGGCCCACAACCACCAGATTTTATTCCGTAGATCAATCGCGCCTTGTCCCGACACCCGCCCCGGACCTTGCAATTTCAACGTATCAAGATTGATCGTTTGATCGCGCATCAGCAGATCGGCCGACAAACCATGCAGGTCTATGGGCTTTGTCCCATTAAACGCCAACCGCGGAAATTCAACATGGCAATTCATCTGATCCCACCCCTTCCCCTGTGCGAACATATTCATCCGCGCATCCCATCGACCGGCCGATATTTTGCCGCTGCTCTCCAACATCACGTTCAATCGCGGCTGATTGGGCCAGGGATAAGTCAATTCGGCCTCCAACCGCCCGCTTTGCGATGCCGCCGATGGGAAATGAATCTGTTCCCACACCGCTTCCAAATTGGCGGACTGATTTCCCAGCCGATATTCCCCATCCAGTCGGGCCATCCCACCCGACATTGACACCTGCAACGCATCGAGACTCAGAACACCATCCTGAAAACCGATCGATCCACCAACCAGTTTGCATTCAGGGGCCGATCCACCCTCAATCGTCAATCCTACCGGCCGGGCCGTCACACCCGCGCCGCCGGCAACCACCGACATCACCCCTTTGGCGGAAAATTGCTCATATTGCGACTGTTCAACGGTCAGTCGGCCAGTCACCGCCCCATTGGAAAAATGACCTTGCCAATGCAGCCGGGCCATCGCCGACTTGGGCCATTGCTTGATCCAAGGATTCACCCAATCATTAATCTGCTGAACATCCAGCGAAATGTCTTGCGACCAATCCCCACCCGTGACGATTCGGCCTTCTGATTTGAAATGCCCCGGCGATTGGGCTTCAACTGTATAAAACAACCGCCCCTCCGGCCGACCATGCAAAGAGACGTTTTCAATCTTCGCCTGCACGCCTGATTTTGGAATCACAACGATCCGCGCCCCGTTGATCATCACCTCCGGCAACTTGGGGACCGAAGGACTGCTTTTTTGTTCCGAAGACCCGCCGGTCGGCTTCCCGCCCAAATCCGCGGCTTCCTGCAAGTTCCATCGCCCCGCATCGTTTTGCCGCACGATCAGGTTGGGTTGATCCAACTCAACCGAACTCACTTCGACGCCCGATCCGAAAATGATCCCAAACACCGAGGTGTGCGAGACTTTCATTTTCTTGATCTCCAGAAACGACTGATCCGCCAGCGGCAATGCCAGTTTGACATCGGTCAAGGTCGTATGCCCAAACCAGCCAGTGGATAGAGAGCCGACCTGTACTTTCAACCCAAGCTGTCGTTCCGCGATTGGAATCGCCAGTTTTTTGGGCAAGTTGGACCAGAAAATCAGTTGCGCCCCCACGATGACCAGCAGGATCAACGCCCCCAACCCGATCAGGATTCGATACATCCACCGGCGCATAACTCACGCTACCACATGCTTTAACGAGGTTTCTCGGTTGTCGCGATATTCCCCTCGGTTCGCGGCCCCAGACCAAAGAACCAGAAATCCTCCCGCGCGGTTCGGCCAATATATGGACCGGAACTGACGATCCATTCGCCGGTGTCCGCCCAATAGGCAACGAGCGCCACATTGGCGTAGCCGTACTGTTTGGTGCTTTTGATGATCGCCAGCTCAGGCGTCGCCATCGGGACAGTCCCGCTGGCCCCGCTGGGGATTAGAATTGCCGGTATCCCCAGCAGAAATTCCTGTCGATCCACCCCGACGCCGCCGCTGCGGACTTCGACGATGATTTGCGAATCCTCGCGTTTGTCGACCAGTCGAACGCCGGTTGCCAGCAGCTTGGCTCGCAATTCGCCCAGCAAAAATGTCTGTTCCGGCGTCGCCTGTGTATTGACCGTAAACAGATAGGTGGAATCGAGATAGACCTTGCGGTCCCGAAGCGCGGTGGCGTTGAGGCGGTCGATGGAGCGGGCGACCGCTTCGGACATTAAAAATTGCTCGGTGGCCGTCCGATAGGGGTCGGTCACGCGAACGGTGGCGCATCCGCCGCTGAACAGCAGCATCAAAATCACGCACCAGCCGTGCCAACTATGAGGGCGCGTCAATTTGTCGCCGGCGGCCATCAATTCACCCACTCGTATCGCTCCCATCAATCCCAAGTCGTCCCAATGTAATGCAATTGATGCCGAACGGACAATCGAGAGAAATCCATCGTCCGGTGAGTAACACCAACGTACTCCGTAGCGGTCTCATAGCCGCCTGCCACAATGGCAACCACCAAGCCGCGATGATGGGGCGATCTGCCAGCATGACAGTTGAGGCAAAATCAGTGACTTTTGTAAACCATCACAACTCATTATGAATAAACAGCTTACGCAATTATTATCAGAGTTGGTTTTGGCACTGAATTTGTTACTGTCGGATAGCCGGCGAATAGCCTGCCGGAGTTTTTGTTGAAATTTTGCGAATAAAGATGGATTTGAAAGGAGCATTTTAGATGGCCGCGAAAATGTTGAGTTTTGATGCCGAGGCGCGCAAATCGCTTTTGGAAGGTGTGTCGAAGTTGGCGCGTGCGGTCAAGACGACTTTGGGACCGCGTGGACGCAATGCGGTCATCGACAAGGGGTGGGGATCGCCGACGATCACCAAGGATGGGGTGACGGTGGCGGAGGAAGTCGATCTGAAGGACAAATTTGAAAACATGGGGGCCAAGCTGGTGAAAGAGGCCGCCAGCAAGACCAGTGACGTGGCAGGCGACGGAACCACCACCGCGACCGTTTTGGCCGAGGCGATTGTCCGCGAAGGATATCGCAACCTGACGGCCGGCGCGGACGCCATGGCAATCGCGCGCGGGATTCGCAAGGCGGTCGATGCGGTCATCAACAGCCTGCGGAAGCAATCCAAGCCGATCAGCGGCAAGGAAGACATCGCCAATGTCGCGTCGATCTCGGCCAACAACGACCGGGAGATCGGCGGGATCATGGCCGATGCGTTTGAGCGCGTCGGCAAGGATGGGGTCATCACCGTCGAAGAGGGCAAGGGGCTTGAAACATACGTTGACGTGGTGGAGGGGATGCAGTTTGACCGGGGATACATGTCGCCCAATTTCATCACCGATCCGGATGAGTTGGTTTGCGAGCTTGAAAAATGTTACATCCTGGTTTTTGAGGACAAGATCAGCGCCGCGACCAAGCTGATTCCGTTGCTGGAGAAGATTCAGAAGGCCAAGCGGCCGCTGCTGATCATTGCCGAGGACATTGAAGGCGAGGCGTTGGCGACGCTGGTGGTCAATAAACTGCGCGGTATTTTGAATGTCGCGGCCGTCAAGGCGCCGGGATATGGCGATCGTCGCAAGGCGATGCTGGAAGACATCGCCGTTTTGACCGGTGGCGAAGCGATCATGAAGGATTTGGGGATCGAACTGGACAAGGTTGAGATCAGCCAGCTTGGTCAGGCCAAGCGCATCCGGATCGACAACGACAACACCACGATCATAGAAGGGGCCGGCGAGAGCAAGGCGATTCAGGGTCGGATCGAACAGATCCGCCGTGAGATCGACATCAACACCAGCGATTACGACCGTGAAAAACTGCAGGAACGTCTGGCCAAGCTGGCCGGCGGCGTCGCGCAAATCAACGTCGGCGCGGCCACCGAGGCCGAATTGAAGGAAAAGAAGTCCCGCATTGAGGATGCCCTGCACGCGACCCGCGCCGCCATTCAGGAAGGCGTCGTCGCCGGCGGCGGCGTCTCGCTGATCCGTGCGATGAAGGCGCTCAACGGCGGCAGCAACCTGAACACCGAAGGTGATGAAGCCGCCGGCGTGAAGATCATCCGCCAGGCACTGACCGCCCCGCTTCGTCAGATCGCCGAAAACGCCGGCACCAGCGGCAGCGTCGTCGTCCGCCAGGTGATGGAAGCCAAGGACAACCAAGGCTACAACGCCCTGACCGGCGAATTTGTCGATGTCGTCAAGGCCGGCATCATCACCCCGACCAAGGTCGAACGCACCGCATTGCAAAACGCCGCCGAGGTGGCGATTTTGCTCCTGACCACCGATTGCATCATCGTCGAACAGCCCAAAAAGGCCGACGACCACGCCGGCCACGATCACGGCGGAGGAATGGGTGGCATGGGCGGTGGCATGGGCGGCATGGGTGGCATGGGCATGGGAGGCATGGGTGGAATGGGAATGATGTAATGCCCAGGCGTCCGGAGACTGAGTATGAAATTCGAATGGGACCATGCGAAAGCCGCGAAGAATCGGCGCAAGCATGGTGTGACATTCGAGGAAGCGAAAGAGGTTATTCATCATCCTTTGTCGATCACAATCAGTGACCTGGAGCACTCGCAGATCGATGAACGAGAAAAGACAATTGGTTTTTCGAGTCAAGGGCGCATTTTAGTTGTGATACATACAGAGAGTCGTAATGAGACAATTCGACTCATTAGTGCCCGTAAGGCTGAAAGATCGGAGGTTGATGCGTATGAGGAAGAAATCAAATGGCAGAACAAGCAAAGTTGATTTTGAATCAGCTTTGATTACACGCTCAGACCTGCGACGGGGAGTCATTGGCAAATATGCCCGTGAAGCCGGAAACCCCAATTGTTTTGTGAAATTGGATGCTGATATAGCTCGAGAATTTCCATCATCGGATGTAGTCAATAAAGCACTGCGATTGGTGGTTCAGTTGAAACAGGTAGGCAAGGTCAAAAGAAAATCAGCTTAAACAAGGAACATACAAAGGAACAAACAAAGGAACAAACATGAAACTCAAACCATTAGCGGATCGTGTGATTGTCAGGCAGTCTGAGGCGGAACAGAAGACGGCCAGCGGGATTGTGCTGCCGGATTCGGCCAAGGAAAAGCCCACCAAGGGAAAGGTGATTTCCGTCGGGCCGGGCAAGCTGGACGAGAAGGGGAAGCGCATGGAGCTGGGCGTGCGGGCCGGCGATACGGTCTATTACGGCAAGTACAGCGGAACGGAAGTGGAAGTGGACGGCGAAAAGTTCGTCATCCTGCGCGAAAGCGACATTTTGGGCGTATTGGAATAATTCATTGCTTCACGCTTCACGATTCACGCATCACGATGGATGATGCGAGAGATGAAACGTGGCGCGTGATTCGTGATGCGTGAAAAATAAAATACTGGAGTAAAGCAATGGCAACGAAGCAGATGAAATTTGACACCGACGCCCGCGCGGAATTGTTCGCCGGGATGTCTAAATTGTCGCGGGCGGTCAAGGCGACCCTTGGGCCGCGCGGACGCAACGTGGTGCTGCAAAAGTCGTTTGGCAGCCCGCGCATCACCAAGGACGGCGTGACGGTGGCCAAGGAGATCGAGCTGCC
>JADLBV010000149.1 GCA_020847545.1 Phycisphaerales bacterium | reverse complement strand
TGAACGCTCAAATGAACGCCGTCAACAACTAGAAAAGGAGCGGCAAGAGCGAATCAGAAACGGCGAGGAGCTTCCCTGGCTGCACAAGAAAATTGTCAGAGAGCAACTCGAACCATATCAGCAATGGAACAAAGATCAGCCGCGCGATCCAAAGGATTCTTTCGAATATCAAGGACAGCGTTTTTCGAAGGAGGATGGTTACGAACGGCTGGCAGGTCTCCGTCGCCATCTTCATGAGAATACGGACAAATCGCTCAGGCTACCGAAGGAGGATTACAAACGCCTGGCAGGCTGGATTGAGCAAAAGGATCGAGCCCGATTTTCAGGCGAGATTCAACGTCAATTGAACAGCGCGAAGGCGTCACAAACCGCACGTGATGAAGCGCGCAATTCGCCTAACGCAAACCGCTATGTTTCACCGCTTCAGCAAGAGATGATGAGAAATCCAATAATGGGTCTCTTCCTAACAGAAGCAGCCATCGCTGCTGAGCTGGTCCGATGGATTCCACTGACCGATCAACGAGACCGCCTCAAAGAGAACAAAGACGATCTCGAAGATGCGAAGCTCGACGTCGAAGCGAAACAACGAAGCCGCGCAAATCCAGATGACAAGGCGAATGACGAGGCAATCATCGAGAAGATTGATGATGCCATCGAAGACAACAAAAACACACGCAAAGATGCGCGAAAAGAGCGAGAACTCGAAGAGAGAAAACGCGATCGCGATCTTGACTTTATGGAGTAAGCAATATGCAAACAACATCACAAGACATGGGCATTGTAGACACGACGCCAAAAGAATTACCGGTACTCGCAGTAAATGTTCTGGACAGACTTGGGTACCAGGTTTCCAGAGCGAGCAAACAACTCGATCAAATACTCGCTGTAGAAAGACTGGACGAGCAGGTCGGAAGGGATTGGTGGAGGCACGAATATCGAGTCGTTCTCCGATGGTCAGAGACATCAGCTGGAGGGTCCCTAGTCGACGTTGAAATCTCAGAGAAGAAAGGAGGTGGTAC
>JADLBV010000028.1 GCA_020847545.1 Phycisphaerales bacterium | reverse complement strand
TATTCGCCCTCGATCGCGCCCAGCCAATTCAGACCACCCCCCCAGCGCCATCCGACCATGCTCACAACGAGATCAACCCCCGGATTCCAAACAACAACAGGTGTGCCGAACGGGATTGGCTACGTCCTTTAATCAATCCCGGTGCGCAACCCGTGGAAGACAAACCCCCGACTTGCCCCGCAAGGGGCAAAGGAAGCTTTCCTCTGCCCCTTGCGGGGCAGATTTGAGGGCGAGTTCTCTTCTACGGGTTGCGCATCAGCGGCTTTGCCACGATGCTTCACCCGTGGCTACACGCCATCGCCCCTGCCGGGGCGAATGAAAGATTTGTTGGGTTTAACCACGGTTGACTTCTAATCCACCGGCCCGCCGATGGCCTCCTGCACCGAGCGAGGAGCGTTGACGATCAGCGAACCGTTGAGATAAGTGATCGTGGCCGTGCCGCCGTTGACGCGCCAGATGTCCGGCTGGATGGTCTGGGTGATCAGGTCGATCAGGGCCTGCACGCGCTGGGCCTTGGTGAGGGGCTGGTCGCGGTCTTCGTTGCCGGTGTCTTTCAGCAGGCTGCCGCCCGAGGCGCTCCCGCCCCCTCCGCCGCTTCGGCTGCCGCCCTGGGTGGCGCTGCTCAGGTCCAGCGCCGGCCCCACGAAGTCGAGGATTTCCATGATCAGATCATCAATCGGATAGACCCGCATCATCGTTCTTCGATCAGCCACCTCGCGCGTGGTCACCTCCACCACCCCATCATCCACATACCACGTCAACCGATCCGCCGATCCGGACTCTGCCAAGATCAAATCCAGCACCTTCCGCACCGACACGCCATTGAGATGGATATTGACTGGCATGTCTCGCGACACCCCCGCCTCCTCCAGCGCCCGCCAGTTCACATGCAGATTGATCCCCGCCACATCCCGCAAAAAATCATACACCTCCCCCATCGGCGTCTGCTCAAACCTCAACTCCGGCAAGATGATGCTTAACCCACCCCGGCCTTGTGATGTCGCCCCCCGGCTGATGCCCGCCAGCGCCAACCCCGCCGCGATCACGATCATCCCGATCCATCTGCCGATCATGGCTCAACTCGACTGGCCGGACTCACTGTGCCCCGAACCCGCCTTGCTCTCCACCGTCTCCGATGTCCTCGGCAGTGGCTTGCCGGTATACGGATCAAACCGGGCCGTCTGTCCGATGTTCTTGCGTGGCGCACCGGCCTGCGTCTGCTCCTCATCATTCTCGTAAATCTCGGTCTCGACCTCTTTCATCCCCTTTTTGAACTCCACGATGGTCTTGCCGATGCTGCGCCCCACCTCCGGCAGTCGCTTGCCGAAGATCAACAACCCAAGCCCCGCCAGAATCAACAATTCAAACGGCCCAGGCCAACCCAATGCCAACAGTGTCATGATAAACCTCTCATCCAGCGGCATGTCGCCGCCTGACTATTCATTATAGTCGATTTTTCAACCCATTGTTACCGGATTGCGTAAAATCTCCAATAACCGCGTCAAATCCGCCGGCAATGGGGCCTGCAACGTCATCGTCTCCAGTGTCCCCGGATGCACAAATGTGATCTCAAACGCATGTAAAGCCTGTCGTTCCAGCCGATAATCGGCAAACTCAAAGATCCGCCCCCCATACATCGTATCGGCCACAATGGGGTATCCCAAATGAGACAAATGCACCCGTAACTGATGTGTACGGCCGGTTTTAGGTGATAATTTGACCAGCGCATACCGCGCCGGCGGGGCCGGCAACCGACGATCCGTGGCAAAGGGGGACTCCCCCAATGTCGCCTCCAGCGGAGTGTCATACTGTTCCAGGATCTCATACCGCGTCACCGCCGGCCGGCCGCCGTTTTCGACCTTTCGCACCGCCTGTTTTTCACGAATATACCGGTCCTTTCCGATCGGCATGTCGATCACATCCGATTTCAGCTCCGGAACCCCATGCACCACCGCCATATAGGTCTTTTGAATCGTCCGGTTCTCAAACTGCCTCGCCAGCCGCCAGTGGGCCTCATCCGACTTGGCAACCAGCATCACCCCCGTGGTGTTGCGGTCCAGCCGGTGCAAAATCCCCGGCCGCCAGTCTCCATTGAGGGTTGACCATTTTTTGCCGTAATGGACCAGCCCGTTGACCAGCGTGCCGGTCCATTTGCCTCGTGCCGGGTGGACGATCAGATCCGCCTGTTTATTGATCGCAAGAAAATGCTCATCCTCATAGATGATCTCCAGCGGGATCGGCTCCGGGACGATCTGCGCCACCGGCTCGGGCGGGGCGACCATCTCCACCTCATCCCCATCCTTGGGATGATAACTGGCCTTGACCACCCGGCCATTGACCTTGACCAACCCCTCATCAATCAGCCGCTGCACCCCCGCCCGCGACAAATACCCCACCCGATCCACCAGGTACTGGTCGATCCGACGGGTCAGGTTCTTGGAAACCCGCCAGTGGAAATGCTCCACATCCGCTTCGCCCTCCTCAACCGGCAAAACGCCCGATTCTTCCAATGTCGATTCATCTTCTGCCACGCCAATATCTTATACGCACTGAGATTGCTTTGCATGGAACCCCCCATTACGATGCCCCATCTTATGAAATCCGAGCGGCGGCACGAGCTGAAAACCAACGACATGGCCCGCGGGCTGGAACATCTGCCCGACATGGCCCGCCGATATGGCACGCGCATTCTTCTGGGTGTCATTCTGGTGGTGCTGGTGGTGGTGATCATCCTCAACCGTCTTCACGCCCGCCGGGCGGCCGCGCAGGCGGCTCACGAAGGCCTCGCCTCCGCCCAGTACGCCCTCTCCGAATTGCGCTCTTTCAACACCTTCCAATACCTGACCCCCGAAGGGGATGTCCTGGCCCGCATCCGCCAGCAATTGACCGAAGAAGCCCGTAATGGACTGAGTGTCGCCCTTGGCCAGACCGGCGATACGCAAATCATGGCCGCCGCATTGGTGGCACAGGGGGATCTGAACTGGCTGGTGGCGACACTCCCCCCCGTCCCCGCCGCCACCACCCGCCCATCATTAAATCTCGAACCCGAACCGGCCAAGGCGCTGGATTTGGCCGAAAAGTCGTATCAACAGGTGCTAAGCCATTATGGTGAACAGCGGATCGCCGCCATCGCCGCACGATTTGGACTGGCCGCCATCGCCGAAAACAACAAGGATTGGACCAAGGCCCGCACCTATTACGATACCATCGCCAACGATCCTGATGTCCCCACCGCCTTGAAAACGCAGGCCAGCGTTCGCCTGACCATCCTCGCCCAGTTACAAAATCCCATCCTGCTGGCCAAACCTTCCTCCCAACCAGCCACCCAACCCACCACGGCCCAGGCCGCCACACCCACCACCGCCCCCACCACACAGCCATAAAATCAGACTCTCCCGCCCATCGTAAGTTGTTTCTATAAATAGGTTTACGACAATCCGTTTTATCCGTCTCCCCATCATCGGACATCGCCTACAATAAGGTAGATGACACAGGCACTCCCCATTCGGGCCGTCGGTTCATCCGCCAATCCCAGGACGATGCGGTATGTGGGGGAAGTTGTTTACATTTACGCCTTTGATGTCGCCTACGAATTGATCCAGCGGCCTCTGCGGGAACTGCTCGGCCAGCCGGTGGCTCAATTTGTGGTCGATGCCTCCAAACGCAGCCCCCGCCAACTTTTTTTCTATCGCCCGAACATGGTGCGGCTCCCTCCTCTGGAACGAATCGGCCCGCGCGGGCCGTTACGCTTGCAGCGGACGATCAAACTCCTGCCGGTCGGCGCGATCAGCATCACCGTGCGCGTGCCTTTTGAAGTGGACAAGCTGGAGGACCTGGTCCCATACCACGACCTGCAATTCAATGATGGGACTTATCTATACGATGAGGTTCGGCAACTGGCCGAGGATGCTCGCCGTGAATTGCAGCCGCAATTCATTCGCCCGATGCCGCAGTTGTCCGATGAGGAGGCGTACACGGTATTCTGCGTCCATTCCCCCATGCGGGATGCAGCCGGCGAACCAATCAGCGCCGAGCAATGGCTTGGCGACCACCGCCAGTCGGTGGCGGCCCTGTTGACCGAAGAAACCCGCCCACGGCAACTCTCCGATCAGGAGGCCGATGAATCCACCTCCAAATATTACAGCTATTACGAGCAGGATTTGGTGGTGGTCGATTGGGATGCGGCGTTGATCATCGATGAGCCGCGCTATTTTGACGAAGTGCTGCACATCATGGAACTGGCCAATCTCCAACTGGCCGAACTGGAAGCCTATGACCGCATTTTGGACAACGCCGTGGACCGCTCCTATCGCGACATCGGCGGTGGCGGTGGCCGACTGCGCGGCCGGCAAAACAACCGCGTGCAACGCGAACTGCAGGAAATCCGCATCGACTTCGCCCGACTGAGCGATGAACTCTCCAACATCACCAAATTCTTCGGCGACTGGCACCTGGCCCGCATCTACCAGGGCCTATCACAACGATTCCATCTTTCCGACTGGCACCGCACCATCGACGAAAAACTCAAAACCCTCGACGACCTCTATCAAATCCTGCGCCACGACCAGACCAACCGCTGGATGCTCCTGCTGGAAGTCATGATCGTACTGCTCTTCATCATCGACGTGGTCCTGCTGCTCTTCGGCGGCAAGTAATTTGAATCATGGATGGTAGACTATTTTGGATTCTGTTAAGCGATTCGAGTATGGTTACACACATGCAAAAGCCGACCGAAGGCCTGCCGGGGTTAACAGGCCGGTTTTCCACGATTCTTGCCGATCCGCCTTGGCGGTTTCAAAACCGCACGGGCAAGGTTGCTCCCGAACACGTTCGATTGCGCCGATACGAAACGATGAGCATCGAGGATATCTGCGCGATGCCTGTTGCCTCGCACTCGACAAATCCCGCCCATCTGTATCTATGGGTTCCAAACGCGCTGTTGCCGTGGGGCTTGCTCGTCATGGACGCATGGGGCTTCCAATACAAGGGGAATATTGTCTGGTACAAGGTTCGCAAGGACGGTGGGCCTGATGGTCGCGGCGTCGGGTTCTATTTCCGCAACGTCACGGAGCTGTTGTTGTTCGGCACACGCGGAAAGATGCGCACGCTCCAGCCCGGCCGCACGCAGGTCAACATCATCGCCACGCGCAAGCGCGAACATTCGCGCAAGCCGTCCGCCGTCTATGGCTTGATCGAACGATGCAGCCCCGGCCCGTTCCTTGAACTGTTTGCCCGCGAACGCATCAAGGGATGGGAACAGTGGGGCATGGAGTTGGACAGCTACGCGGAAAAACGCGATGTTCACCCAATGTACGACAGCGACGAATCCAGCGCCTACATGTTCGCATCATAACAGGCTCTTTCGATTCCGATCGCCAGTACCGGACATCCTCCCGCCCCACCGCCGTTGACCTTCGGCAGCAATTTGTCCAAATGCGTTGTCGAATTGCCATACTTATGGCCGATGCCCAACTCATCGAACAACACCTGTAACCCTGATACGCGAGTGATAATGACACCGACAGACATCACCTGTAACTGGTGAAGCAAACGAAAGTTATTCAGATCGCGGTCATAAAATTCTGTCTTGTTGTTCCATTCCACCTCAACGCCGACACCCCCTTTGAAATTGTCGATCTTGTGCGTCGGCACATCAATCTCGCGACCGTCAACACGGATCCCGATGTCAAACTGATGCTCTGCCCAACCGCGTTTTGACAGGTATCCATCAAGTTGTTGAGGGATTTGTGAACGTCCGCCCCCTCCAATGATGATGGCGCTCCTGCGAAGACGAAACGCCTTCAGGCAACCCAGAAGATCGACCCATTGTTCAGGAAAATCACCCGCCAGGATTGCGGCGGCATGGTTCCATTCCTCAAATCGGTATCGTCTTGCGAGGTCTTTGGGTATCTGATGCAGCCCCATGGCGGGACATCTGAACCGAATGATCCCGGTTCGTCAAAATATTTCACGTCCCATAAACATTTCCCCCGCGCACGTCGTACGTCCCATAACCACCGCCGTTATGTATCGATGGTGGCATATTCAATACAAATTGGCGTGATCGGAAAATTTATTTCCGATTCGGCGCGATGTATTGGAAAATCCGCACAGAGACATGATTCGTTTCGTCGATGCTGGGAAGGAGAGGCCAAACGCCGCGGTTGCGGCCGGCGGCGAGTGTCACGGTTTTACCGGAGGATGCAAAATGCTTTCCCGCACCTTTTGGGTTTTCTCGCAGGTGGCCGAAGTGGGTGTCTTCATCGCGGCGGCGGTGCTGCTGGCGGTTGGAGCGATGGGCCTGCGGTAACCTGCGATTGCCGCACTGAATCGGGGGAAACATAACGGTCGATCCGGATGTCGCGCAACGTCACTTGGCCGATCCATCGCCATCGCTCGTGCAGCGCTGCGATGGCCAGGTTTTTCGGATCGGCAAACCAGTCGTGCGAACGCACCAGATCAATGCGGCGATAACGCCCTCCCTCCATCGCCTGCTTCAATCGCAACAAATCCCCTTCATCCATCACCCGTTGAACCGTCTGTGGTGGATCGATGTCAAAAAACCCTTGTGGCAAACCCGTCTCATCGGCAACTAAAACATCCCCACCCCTCTCTCGATAATAATCAAACGGCAATTGCCCTTCATTGGCGACAAAAACGATCAGCCGTGAAGATGACCGATCCTGCGACAAAATGTCGTATGCCCCACGCCAGTCCTCCTTTTCAAATCGCGACAAAAATAAAATCGCCGACAATCCCGCCCCCACAATCAACAAAGCACTTGGCACGACAAAGAGCCTTGCCCGACCGATTTGGCACATCGACAAAGCCATCAGCAGCGCCAACGGAGCGCACGATGCGATAAAAATTCGATCCATGAAAATCGGCTGGCTGATGTGGCTTTGCACAAAACCGATCACCACCGGCAACAATCCCGCACAAACCAGCGACATCCAAATCCGACGCGATTGGCGATGCCATAGGCCGATGATCAACGCGGCCGCCAACAACAACGCCGCCAGTCGACTCAAATTCGCCGCATTTGCGAAATGGAGATTTCCTACTAATCCAGTCAAAAGATAGGGCTTGATCCCCAGCAACACCGCCAACGCATACCAACCATCCAAAGTCGTTGGCGCGGATTGCCAGAACCGGCCGTGCGCCCAATGCACCTGAGCCAGCAGGATGGGAATCCAAGGAACGTACAACAACGCCACGGCCACATTGACCAGCAGAATTTCGACGATGCGCTGCCTGAATGGTCTGCCGGGCCAGAAAATCCACGCCCCGTTCAATCCCACCCAATACAACAACATGACATTGTGTGTGTACATCGACGCCGACAGGCACAACGCCAGGCCGATCAATGCAAAAGGCCGGCGATTGGCCGCGCTGATGGCGATGCAATCGAGCGCCACCACCGACAACAGCGATAATACCCCGTAATATCGGGCTTCCTGAGCATATTGAACCTGTATCGCCGACAACGCGAACAATCCCGTCGCCATCGCGACCGCCCAGGGTCGATGCAACACCCGCCGGGCGAGATCGACAAACACCAATAACGCGATGGAAGAACAGAATGCGGACAGTGACCGCATCCCCCATTCCGAATTACCGGCAATGCCCTGCCAGAAATGCATTAACCCGTAATACAACGGTCCACCCACATCGTTGCGCAACACACGCACAATTTGCGCAACAGAGCGCTTTGAAACCCACGCGGTATACCCCTCATCAAACCAAAGGCTCTGCGATCCCAACATCCACCAGCGCAACACCAAACCCGCGCCCAATGCCAAAATCAACGCCACAAGCGGCAATTTTACGAATTCATGCTTATTGGCACGCTGCGACATGGAATCAGTTTAACGGTCCATACCAGATGGAACGAATAGTGGTCCGATAATTGCATTTCCTTCACCTGGGAGGTTTGAAGCGCCTATGATTCAATGGCGATATAAATGATATGAACAAACAACACGTCAAATATCTTCTTGTGGGCGGCGGGCTGGCGAGCAGTTCGGCCGCCGAGGCGATTCGCGAACTCGACCAAGCCGGTTCCATGCTGCTGGTGGCGCAGGAATCGATTCGTCCTTATCACCGCCCTCCATTGAGCAAGGAATTTTTGCGCGGCGAAAAACGTCGCGAGGAATTGTTCACGCTGCCCCTGCCTTGGTTTGACGAACACAAGGTGGAACTGCGCACCGGCCGGCGTGTGTCACAATTGGACACCGAACGCCGCGCCGCCACGCTGGATGATGGACAGGAAATCTCCTTTGACCGTCTTTTGATCGCCACCGGTGGATCGGCGCTGCACATGACGATACCGGGCGCTGAACTGCCCAATGTTTTTTATGTTCGCACCGTGGATGACACCCAACGGCTCAGTTACGCGGTGGACAAGGCCCTGCGCGAAGGACAACGCCACGAGCGCGGCCGCGGCAAGGCGGTGGTCATCGGCGGCGGATTTCTTGGCGTGGAACTGGCCGCCACGCTGACCCAGCGCGGGTTGGCGGTGCAACTGGTGCATGGACATCCGTTGTGGAATCGCTTCGCCGGCGAATCGACCTCTCAATTTTTATCACGCTATCTTGAACAACACGGCGTTGGTCTGGTCTGTGGCAGTCGTCCCAGCGCCTTGGAAGGGGATGGGCGCGTTCAGCGGGTGGTGCTGCCCAATGGCCCGGCGCTCGAATGCGATCTTGTCATCGCGGCGGTGGGGATGCGACTCAACCGCGATCTGCTGCGCGGCACTCCCGTGCGAGCCGAAAACGCGATCCTGGTCGATGAACACGCGCAAACCAATGTCCCCGGCATTTTCGCGGCCGGCGATTGCGCCGCGATCTTTGACCCGCGATTCGGCAAACACCGCACGATGGACCACTGGGACAACGCCATCACCACCGGCCGGCTGGCGGGGCGAAACATGGCCGGACAGAACGATGCGTACGATGGCACGGGGTATTTTTTCAGTGATGTGTTTTCGCTGTCGATTTCGGTCTGGGGGGAGGCGCGCGCGGTGGATCGAAGGCTTTTGCGTGGAACGCCCAACGTTGAATCGCCTGATTTTGTAGAGATTGGCGTCGCGGCCGACGGTCGAATCGCGCAGGTCGCGGCCATCGCGCATGCGGGTGAGGATGAGTTGTTGCAGGAGTTGGTCAAACGGCGATTGCCGATCAATGGGAATGAGGAATCGATCAAGGATCCGAAGTTTGATTTGAAGAAGTTGTTGGGTTGAAAATTCAAGACGGCGGGATGAATCCAGCCCTACGGCAGCTTCGCGGTCAAATTGGCCGACACCTGAACCATCCGGCCGATGTTGGGGTCGTTGGCGTCAAATTGCAGGAAATGGCCCTGCAACATCACGCCGATCTCATTGCCGCGCTGTTCAAATTCAACGCGCACCTCCAACGGCTGAAGCTGGACATGGGTTCCATCCAGAAAAATACCGTTGGTTGAATTGGCCCGCTCGCTGGTGGGCGATTTGTACGTCCAGACCCCCTGCGCCAGATCGCCGGGGTTGGCGATGTCCAATGTCATTTCCAGGTAATAACTGTTGCCGGTGTAATTGTCGTCGATGGCGGCTTTCGGATCGTCGCTGAACAACACCGCCACCACCGGATCACCTGCCCGTTTTTGCCGCACACGCAACTTTGCGGGTGGAAAGGATACGATCCGCTGATCGATCACCATCAATGACGCCGTCGGCTCCGTCGAAGGCACTGTCGATGGGCCGGTGGCGGGTTGCGTTGATGGCTGTGTGGCCGGCGTCGATTGTGAATCACCCGGCGGCGCGGGTTTGCGCTCACATCCGATCGCAAGCATCAGCCCGACCATGCAGATGGTGCGGGCCAAGCTTCGGACGAATATCCCCATTTCGATTCTCATCTCCTGCAAGTATACCATATTGCCATGACCCGCGCGGCTGCCGACATTCCCGCCGACAACGCCTTATTGTGCGAAAATTGCGGCTATAACCTCACCGGATTGCCGCCCGATGGCAATTGCCCCGAATGTGGTCGGCCGGTGGCCGACAGTTTGCCCCAATTGCGTCACCGAGCAACATGGGAACAAACCGAACCACTCGGCGGCCGGATGGGACGATTTTTTCTCACCTCAACCGCGGTATTGTTCCGTCCAAGTCGATTTTATCGGACCTTGGCCACCCGGTTATCCACCCCGCGCGAGCGATTGTTTGGCCGGATTTATTTCTGGATCGCATCGATGCTCTTCGCGACGGCCGCCGCGTTTCATCTCGACTGGTTTTTGAAATTGACCGGCACCCGTTTTCCCCTGATCCTCTCCTGGTTGATTCTGGTGATCCTGACCGATGGATTTCTGGTCGGCGTCACATCACTGGCGGCCCGATTGTCCTCCTGGGAGGCGGCCTATCGCGGCCTTCGTCTGCCGCTGAATGTCGTCCGGCGCGGAATGAACTTTCACACCATCCATTATCTTCCCCCCGGCCTGTTGGCGACGACAACCGTGCTGGGGTATCAATGGACGCTGCACAAAGGATATTTCGGCGCCGATTCGGCAACGGTTTATCTTTATCTGCTTTGCGGCGAGATCATCCTGTCGGCCGGTTATCTCTTTTGGACCTACTGGATCGCCATGCGCAACATGATGTACGCCAACGCCTGATGAGGAACTCATCCTGCAAACGATTCGACGCATTTCTTTGTGCCTGCTGATCTGCGCCGTGGTGGTTGCGCTGGTTTTTCTGCTGGGAACCGAACGCGGGCGAATCATCGCCCATCATCCCCAGATCATCGGCCACGATGTTCAGGTCTGGACGACGGCCCATCCCTACCTCTCTCCATTGATCGTCATCGCCATCTACATCGCCGCCACGCTGCTGATGCTGCCGGTCTGGTGGATACAGGTGCTGGCGGGTTGCGGGTTCGGCATCGTGTGGGGCATCATCTGGTGCGACATCGCCGCCACGCTGGCCTCCGGCCTGACTTTGCTGCTGGCCCGCTGGCTGTCGGCCGACTGGTATCACGCCAAAATCGAACCGCGACTGCAAAAACTCCACCGTCTGAACGAAAAAATGGGCCACAACGGTTTCATGGTGGTCATGGCGGTTCGGCTGATCCACATCCTCCCCTTTTCGCTCAGTAATTATCTCTTTGGATTGACCCGCATTTCATGGCTCGGCGTCACCACCGGCACGCTGCTGGGCAACCTGCCCGCCATCACCCTGTATGCCACCCTCGGCGCTGCCCCCCATCGCGTCGCCACGCTGGAATTCATCCTTCTTCAGGTGGTGATGAACCTGATATTATTGACGCCATTGGCGCTGCGTTATCTGTACCCCGACTGGTTCAAACGAATTGGGATAGAATAAGGCCATCCAGATGATCGCCCTTTGCACCAGCCCCCGTTTCGCCGATCACCCCACCGGCCCGCACCACCCCGAACGGCCCGACCGCATTCGCGCCATTTTCAAAGCCGTGCGCGATGCCGGTTTGGTCGATTCGCCCAATCCATTCCCCGATTTTTCCTTCAATTTCGGCCTGCATCCACTGGGGCTGCCCAAACTTCTGGAAATCACCCCTACCCCCGCCGATCCCAAGTGGATACAAACCGTTCACCCCATCGACATGATCCAACGCATCGAGCGCATCTGCCGACACGGCGGCGGCGTGCTGGATCAGGGTGACACACCGGTCGGCCCCGACAGTTATGACATCGCATTGCTTGCGGTGGGGGCGGCCATTCGCAGTGCCGATGCGGTCATGCAAGGCCAGGCCCGCCGGGCGTTCGCGGCCATTCGCCCCCCCGGCCATCACGCCGAACCGAATCGACCGATGGGATTTTGTCTCTTCAACAACATCGCCATCACCGCGCGTTATCTTCAACAGGCGTACGGGATCGACAAAATCGCCATCGTCGATTTTGATGTCCACCACGGCAACGGCACACAGGCCGTTTTTGACAATGATCCCGATGTGCTCTTCATCAGCCTGCATCAAAACCCGCGCACCTGCTATCCCGGCAGCGGCCACGACTGGGAGATCGGCCACGCGCAGGCGCGCGGCTACACCATCAACATCCCCTTCGACCCCGGCGCGGAAGATGTCGATTATCTGCGCGTGATGGACAACCGCGTGGTCCCGGAGCTGGAGGAATTTCGCCCGCAGGTGTTGCTGATTTCCGCCGGCTTTGATGCGCATCGGGACGATCCGCTGGCCGACATCAACCTGAGCGATGATGGATTTGAGCAGATCACCCGCGCCCTGGTCGCCGTCGCCGATCGTTATTGCGAAGGGCGGATCATCAGCCTTCTGGAAGGGGGATATCACCTGCGCGCCCTGGGCCGTGGCGTTGTCCGGCATCTGGTTGGGTTGAGCGCGTGATTTTGGCTCATCTTGTGTATGATTCCCACCATGACCGGCACGCTTCCCCCGCCGCCGCGAAATGCGATCGAGCGGCTGTTGACCGAGGAATATCCCGTGGTGCATCGGATGGCCCTCGCGCTGACCGGGCGGTCGGATTTGGGCAGTTCGGTCACACGGATGATGATGAAACGGGGATTGGCCCTCGCCTCACGCTCGGTTCATCTGGCGACTCCGCGCTGGTTTGAACATCACACGGTTTTGGCAACCCGCCAAACCGCCCTCTATCAACCGGACCTGCACAACGAATCGCTTGTATCGCCCGATCTTGCCGGCGATGCGCCATACACCGCGTTCATCCGCGCCATTCGCGGGCTGCACTTTCAACAACGCGAAGCGTTCATTTTGCACCACGGCGGGCAATTTGATTACCGCCGACTGGCCACCGCGATGGATTGTTCCACCGAAGCCGCCGCCAATCATTTGCGGGTGGCGGATCAATCCATGCGTCAACTGGCGGGCGGCCAATTCGATGCGTTTGTGTCACAAATGAAAGCCGCATACGAGAAATTGCTGCCGGATGCGCATCTGTACCTGCCGGCCGTGCAAAACCGCGTGCGGCGATATCTTCGGGTGCGCCGACTATTGCGGCTGGTCGGTTGGCTGATCCTACTGGCCCTCCTCGCAGCGGCCAGTTTTGCCGGCTGGTGGGTCTATCAGAGACTGGACCTGTAACACGAATTACACAACCAGTTCGGCCGGTGGCGACACAACGACGGCCGGACGTGCGGCTTCAAGCCGCCGGTCGCGTGGGCGGACATAAAGATGATCCACCACGCTGGCGATGGTCAGATTGATCGGTATCGCCAGCATCATCCCCGGCACACCGAAAATTTTGCCCCACAGGACCACCGAAAAGAGGGTCACGGCCGGATGAATGTTCACCGCGCCGCGCATGATCATCGGCAAAATCACATACGCCTCGATGCTCTGGATGATCGCATAAACGCAGATCACCCCGATCACCACCTGCCCACTCTGCGTGGCGCCAAAGAGGATCGCGATGATGACCGCGCAGGCCGGCCCGACGGTGGGGACGATTTCGCACATCCCCGCCAGCATCGCCAGCGGCAACGCGAAATTCAGCCCGATCGAACTGTATCCGATCAGCGACGCCGTGAAGACGATGCACATGCTGATGAACGTGCCGATCACCCATCGGCGCAGCCGCGGGCCGAGATTGGCCAGCAATTCCTCCAATCGCGGGCGCAGCGTCGGCGACGCGGTGCGCAACGCCGGCAGCAACAAACTGTCCCACGGGTCGGCCAGCATGAAAATCGACCCGATGAAGATGAACGCCAGCCAGATCAGAATCGCCAGCAGCACATCCGCCCCGCGCGTGAAAAATCGCGGCCCGCTTTCACCGGCAAAAAACCGCCCGACGTTGACGAACAGCGCATCAACCGTCACCACCTCGTCCAGTTGCAGCTTGGTGCTCCATTCCTGCAACAGGGTGTCAATCTTGACCTTGCGGTCGGGCCATTCGTGCAACTCGCGCCGAATCGGATCGGCCAATGGCCAGGACAACGCCAAGATCAACCCCGCCACCCCCACGATCAGCCCCAACCCCAACAGCGCCGCCGACACTCCGCGCGGCCCGGGAATGAACCGGCACAATGGATTAAGCGTTGACGCCACAATCGCCGCCGCCAAAGCCCCCAGCAGCACCGTGCTGAACGCATCAAAAAAATAGAGCAGCAACGCCCCCACCACCGTACAACAGAAAATCACCGCCAGCGGCTGCACCCAGACGGGACGGGCGCGATGTTGAGACGAATCAGACGTGTGCGATTCATTCATGGTCAAATAAGGATAAATGGATGCGATGCGCTGGCAAGGGGCGGCCGATCAACAATCGCTTATTTCCCCATCCACCCGCGCACACGGCCCGCCGCCCGCAAAATGATCAGCCGAAGATGCAAGGCGTGCAATGAACGGTCGCGCGGCGACAATTTCAGCCCTCGCCGGGTCCACAACATCGCCCGCTTGTATTGTTTGAGATGACAATATGCCAGCGCGACATTGTGCATCGCGGCCGTGCTTTGCGGGTCGCGACGCAGCGACAGTCGGCTGCTGGCGATCCCATCCGCATACCGCCCGATCAGAAATTGCGCCACGCCAAGATTCTGCCACGCCTTGCCATCATCCCCGTCGATCTGCACCAGCCGGCGCAAACAGACAACCGCGGCGCGGGCATCACCCGTGTCCAACAACAAATCGGCAAGATCACGCAAAATGGCCGCATCATCCGGCCGCAACAGCAGCTCAGCGCGCAAATGGGACTGCATCCCAACCACATCACGCCTGCGATGACACATCTGCGCCAACCGAAGATGCGCTCCGCCAAAGGTGGGGTCCAACTCCAGCGCGCGTTCAAAAGATTGTTTGGCCTCGGCCGGCCGACCCATCCGCATCAGCCAGCAACCCAGGCAATAATGCGGTGGCGGTATATCAGGCTTTAACTCAATCGCCCGGCGATATTTTTCCCCCGCCTCATCCAGCCGACCCATCTCCGCCAGCAATTCACCCAGGTTCAACAAAATATCGGTGTCGCCGGGATCCTGTCGCAGCGCGGTCAGAAAATTGCGCCGCGCCTGTTCCAGTTCACCCTTGCCCCATTGTGCCTCGGCGATGCGCACATGAGCCTGCGAATGCTCATCATCCAGATCCAACGTCCGCTGAAAACAATAAATCGCCCTGTCATATTGTCCCCGCGCGCTCAGGCTGCACCCGATGGCATAAAAACACTGCGGGCATTGCTCCTTATAAAGCCGGGCGAGATAAAACATCTCCTCCGCCTTTTCGTGATCGCCCAGCTCGCTGTAAACCAGAATGCGGTTGCAATACGATTCTTCAAACGTGGCGTCGCGGGCCTCGACGCTTTCAAACGTCTTCAACGCCTCCTGATATCGACCTGCACGGCACAAATCCACCCCCAGATGGGTCATCGCCTGAAGATCACCCTCGTCGATGCTCAGCGCCTGCCGATAAGCATCGGCCGCCTCGTCAAACCGCCCCATCTCATCCAGCGTCAACCCCAGATTGAAAAACCACCCGCTGTTGTATGGATTGATCGCAATGGCGGCGCGCAATTCCTCCAAGGCTTCGGACCATTTGCACTGCTCAAACAGCTCCCTGGCCTTCTCCACCCGCTGCTCGGCTTCATTCCAGTCATTCATGGCCCACCATCATCCACTCCGGCACCCACGGACCACTCTCGCCGCGCTGCTACTTTACTCATCGGACAATCGCTCCGGCAAGAGCAATCACCACCGTCGATCAGAAAAACACGATCCCAAGCCCTTCACCTCCGCCTCTTGGCTTTGCCGAAGGGTGAAAATCCGGTAATTTAGCCCCCGCGAGGGATTTTACTGGTACTGGACCTCCATCGTCGCCGTCGGACACGGCCGGATCGGGATCGCACGTGCGTTTGAATGGCCGGGTTTTGTCTGGATTGCTCCTGTCGGTCGTTGTCGCGACCGCGGGCCGGCTATGCGCCCAAACCCTCCCCTCCACCGCCCCTCTGCCCGACCCGAAAACCATGCTCCAGCGGGAGTTGGACCAGCTCGCATCCCGTTTGGCCGATGACTCCACCTCACAGGCCGAACGGGATGAGGCCGCCCGACGATTGGTTTTGCGCCATACGGATGAAGCCAACACCATCCTCAACCGCATTCTACAGGCCGCCGGCAACCGTGCCGGCCAATTGGCCGTCGCCAAGGCACTGGCGGTCGATCCCGCCCCCGATCCGCAGTTCATCAACCCCCTGTTCGCACTGATCGGCGTTGATCGCCCCATGACCGAGGCCGCGATTCAGGCCCTGAGCGCCTTCAAGGACAACACCGAGGTCTTCACCCGGCTGGCCTCGCTGGCGACCTCCTCCCCCCAACGCGAAACCCGTCTGGCCGCGATCCGGGCACTGGGGACTTCCATTGAAAAGCGGGCCGCCGAAATCCTCATCACTCTCCTGACGGACGCCAACGAACCCCCCATCATCCACAACGCCGCCGCCGATGCGCTGGCCGCCTTGACCGGCATCGAAACCATCGGCCGCGACGCCCCCCGCTGGCAACAGTGGTGGACCGACAACCGCGACCTGACCGAAACCCAATGGCGCGTCAACCTGCTCGACAACCGAGCGATTCGTTACGACCAGTTGCAATATCGCCTCAGCCAGATGCGCGATGAGACGCAATCGCTCCTCTTTTCCCAATACCAGGCGATGCCCGATGCCCAGCGCCCCGAGGCGCTGCTCCGCTATCTGAAGTCGGTTGAGCCATCCATCCGGGCCGTCGGCGCTCGCATCGTCTACAACGACAAACTCAACAACCGCGCCATCTCCGCCCCCATCAAGCAGCAACTCCGCCAGATGGTCGGCGACAGCGCCGCCGAGGTGCGCATGGAAGTGGCCCGGGCGCTGCGGGTCATCAACGACCCCGAAGCCCTCGAACCCCTGCTGGCCCAACTGGCCCAGGAACCCGATGAGCAGGTCCGTGCCGAAATCGCCCAGGCCCTGACCCCCATCGGCGACATCCGCGCCATCGATCCGCTGCTTCAACTGTTGCAAGACTCCTCCCCCAAAGTCGCCGAGGCCGCCGCACGGGCATTGCGTGAACTGGGACCGCTGGCCCGCGACAAAAATCCAAAACTGGCATTGGGCATCGCCGCCGCGCTGCGACAGGTTGTCGAAACCCGCACCGATCCACGCGACCAGACCCTGCGCGAATCGTGTGTCGAGGCAATGGTCGTGCTGCACGACCCCTCGCTGCGCGACATCTTTTACAAATTGCTGCGGCCGCAGGAAACACCCACCATCCGCCGGGCCGCGCTGGATGGTCTTGGCGAATATCGCGACCCCAAGGTGGTGGATCGGATCGTGCAGGTGCTGCTCAACGACCGCGAAGAAACCGTCCGTCTCGCGGCCGTGCGGGCATTGGAAAAATGCGCCACCTTTGAGATCGCCCCCACGCTCTATCAGCAACTGGACCCCGCCAACGAAACCAGCGCCAAGGTCCGCGACGCGGTCTGGAATCTGCTGCAACTGCTCTTCCCCGAAGCGCCCAAGGAAGCCCTTCCGGAATGGGCGCAGCGGTTCAACGATCAACCCGAACGCCGGCTGATCATCCTCAAGGCGCTGGCCGAAAAACAGTTGAAGGACAAGGATGAGGAGCCGCTGGCGTACACCCGCGAAAACATCGGTCAGGTCTACATGCGTCTCAGCCAGCCCGCGGATGCGGCCGCCTATTTCAAGCTCGCGCTGGACTTTTGGCGATCCCGCCAGGACAAGGGGATGGTCACCCAGGGTCTGATCCGCCAGACCCTCGAAGCCCTCCTGCGCAGCCGACAATACGAAGCAGCCGTCGAATTCGCCGCACCATTGATCAAGGAAGACCCCACCTATCAGGAGATCATCGGCGCACAAATCCGCGCTGAGACCAACAATCTCCTCCAGGAAAACGAATTCGCCGAAGTGATCAAACTCGTCGCCGAAGCCGACAAGATGACCCCTCCACTCGATGCGCGTTACACCAGCGTGCTTCATTCACTTGCCGACCAGGCCCGACAAAAACTGTCCGAAAAACAAAAATCCCCCGCCACCACCGGCCCACGCTCCGCCTCACGCCCGCAATCCGGCCTTGATGAAGGGTAATCCCCACATCGCGGTGGCCGACCACCACCTGTCGGCTTACAATTGGCATCATGAAGTTCACCAAGATGCACGGCATAGGCAACGATTACGTCTACATCAGCGGTTTTGAGCAACCGGTTGTCGATCCGGCCGGTCTGGCCAAGCGGGTGGCCGATCGTCATTTCGGCATCGGTGGTGATGGGTTGATCCTCATCCTCCCCAGCGAAACCGCCGATGTGCGCATGCGCATGTTCAACGCCGACGGCTCCGAAAGCGAAATGTGCGGCAATGGCGTGCGCTGTGTGGCCAAATACGCCTACGACCACGGCCTGACCAAAAACAATCCGATGACAGTCCAGACCGGCCGGGGCGTCCTGAAGCTCAATCTGGAAATCGACCGTGGCAAGGTCCGCCTGGTGACGGTCAACATGGGCCAGCCAATTCTGGAATTGGCCAAAATCCCGGTCGATGCGTCCAAATTGCTCCCTTCGACCCTCGATCATTCACACCGGCTCAACCTGCCCGATGCCCCGGCCGATGCGGTCTTCGTCTCGATGGGCAATCCGCACGCGGTGATCTTTGTGCCGGATGTTCAGGCAATCGACCTCACCCGCCTTGGCCCGCTGGTGGAAAACCACGGCGCCTTCCCGCGCCGAATCAACGCGCACTGGGTGCAGGTGGTCAACCGCAACGAAATCATCATGCGCACCTGGGAACGCGGCAGCGGCATCACGCTGGCCTGCGGCACCGGCGCGTGCGCGGTGGCCGTGGCGGGCGTTTTGACCAACCGCACCGACCGCAAAATCACCGCCCATCTCCCCGGCGGCGACCTGAAACTGGAATGGAACAAGACCGACAACAACGTCCACATGACCGGCCCGGCCACCGAGGTTTTCAGCGGAATCTGGCTGGAGGATTGACCACGCCTCTCATCAGGAGCATTTCATGACCGAGACCACCAACCTGCTGCATCCCAAATCCGAAGCCCATTCGCAATTCTGGCAAAACGCCCACCTCTATTTTGAACGCATCTACAACACGATGAACCTCGACCCCACCTGGAGGCCGGTGCTCTCATCCCCCAAACGCGTCCTGACGGTCTCCTGCCCCGTGCGAATGGACGATGGTCGCATTCAAGTCTTCACCGGCTATCGCGTGCAGCACAACAGCGCCCGCGGCCCATACAAGGGGGGCATTCGTTACGACCCCAGCGTGTCGCGCGATGAAGTGATGGCGCTGGCGATGATCCAGACCTGGAAAAACGCGCTGGTCAAACTCCCCTATGGCGGCGCCAAGGGGGGCGTCGTGTGCGACCCGCGCAAACTGTCACTCGGCGAAAAGGAACGACTCACGCGACGATTCACCTACGAAATCATGCCCATCATCGGCCCGGACCAGGACATCCCCGCGCCTGATGTCGGCACCGATGCACAGGTGATGTCATGGATGTTCGACACCTATTCGATGATGATCGGCCACCAGGAGCTGGGCGTGGTCACGGGCAAACCGGTCACCCTCGGCGGCTCGGTCGGCCGCGAGGAAGCCACCGGCCGGGGCGTGATGAACACCCTGCGAAAATATCTCGCGACCCGAAACAAAGCCCTCTCGGATGTTCGCATCGCCGTACAGGGGTTTGGCAACGTCGGCTACCACACGGCCCGCCTGCTGGCACAGCGCGGCGCCACCATCATCGCCGTCACCGAACGCGCCAGCGGCATCTTCGATGAATCCGGCATCGACATCGAATCGGCCGGCCAATACTACCGTCAGAACGGCACGCTCGATGAATTCCCCGGCGCCGATGCGATCAGCAACGAAGACCTGCTCGTCTGCGACTGCGATGTTCTGATCCCCGCCGCGATGGAAAACACGCTGACCGAGGAGGTGGCCTATCACATCAAGGCACCCACCGTCGTCGAAGCCGCCAACGGACCAACCACCCCCAAGGCCGATGAAATCCTCCGTGACAACGGCGTCACGATCATCCCCGACATCCTGGCCAACGCCGGCGGCGTCACGGTCTCCTATTTTGAATGGGTGCAGGGGTTGCAGAATTTCTTCTGGGATGCCAAGCGCGTCCAGGATGAACTCCAACAGGTGATGGAACAGGCATTCGACGAGGTCAACGCCAAGGCGGACGCCGCCGACTGCGACTACCGCACCGCCGCCTACAGCATCGCCATCTCCCGCGTCGCCGAGGCCTCCAAATTAAAGGGATTGTTCCCCTGATCGCAAAATACTATTTATCCCCGCCGCGACACCCGGCACACGCATCATCCTTGCAAGGCTCCACATGCGCGGTGGCATTCCCGATCCGCAATGCCTGTTCGATTTCATATTCAATGGTGCTGGCGATGTGGTGTCCCTGCTCGATGTTCAATTCACCGGGAACCATGATGTGAAAATCCACCCAGTGATATCGCCCCGAATGACGATGCCGCAGCTTGTGATAGGAGCAAATCAACGGCGGCCGACCCTGCGGCCCCATGTGTGATTCCAATATCCCCTCGAGCATTTTCGTGTCCGCCTCATCCTGCCGATCCATCAACCCGGCGGCCGCCTGTTTCAACAATTTTCCCCCCATCCATGCGATATAAACCGCCACCAGCATCGCCACGATCGGGTCGGCCGCCTGCCAGTCGGTCAACACCACGATCAACAACCCCGCGACGACCGCCAGACTGCTGAGGGCATCCATCAAAAGATGCTGTCCATCGGCCACCAGCGTCATGCTCGTCCGCCGACTGCCGACTCGCATCAAAATCCATCCCACGATGCCATTGATCATCATCGCCAGGACCATGAGGCAAATACCCAGCCAACCCTGCCGCAGATGCCCCGTGCCGTTGATCAGCAGATCCAGGCTCTGGACGACAATCACCACCGCCGCCAGCAGAATCATCCCCCCTTCAAAACCGGCCGACAGAAATTCGATCTTCCCGTGGCCGTACGGATGATCACGATCGGCCGGCCGATGCGCCACCGACAGCGAATACATCGCAAACGCCGCCGCGACGACATTCACAATGCTCTCCAGCGCATCGGAAAAAATCGCGGCCGAACGGGTCAAAAAATAAGCGGAAAACTTGATCCCCAGCAGCAACACCGCCACGCACAGCGACAACATCGCCGCGCGCTTTTCCCATTTCGATGTGGGTTCAACCACAGGTTGCATGATTCGCCATTTTATCCATCAACCGCAACATGGCGAATCGCGGACATCAGCCCAACCACGCTGATCAGCGGGCCGCCTGAATGTCGTCGGCGACCAGCACCGCCACGGTGGTGTCGTTGGCGGCTTTTTTGGTGCTCATCTGGCCGGTGATGGTGACGCGCTTCCCTTCAAGCGCCTTGGCCTGCTCGGCCACTTTCGACACATCGACCATCACAATCGTCTGCCCGGCGCTGGTCCCCAGTGACCACCCGGTATTCTCGCTGCTGGCGGCGGCGGCATCATTACGCAGCGTCCCGCTGAAGGAATTACTGCCCGCATCGGCGTTGCCGCCGGCCCCTTTATGAGCGCAAGCCGACAGGCTCGCAACCGCCATCACCAGTACCAACAATTCAAAAGCGCGCTTGATCATTGCGTGGTTCTCCTTTGCCCTAAATTGGCTAATGGCCAAAGTATACGAAAAGCCATTCGATCATGCACGTTATCGCCGCTGTCGCGCCGCCACCGGGATGATCACGATGCTTTTGGGCGATGTTGGGCAGTCGTGCTGACACACCCCGCACCCGATGCACCCCAGTGGTTTAACCTCGATTTGTCCATTTTTCAGCTCAATCGCGGCCGAACCCAGCGGACAATGATCCACGCAGATCGTGCAGGACTCCCCTTCCCCCCGCAAACAACTCTCCTCATGCCAGACGGCCGTCCCCATGCGAATGTCATTCAACGGCGTCGGCACCAGCGCGCCGGTCGGGCAACTGCTCATGCAATACAGCCCGTCACATACCACGCACGGCATGGAATCAATTACAATGTGCGGCGCGCCGCCGGCCGTGTCATCAATGAGAATGCACTGTGCCGGACACGCCGTCGCGCAATGCCCGCACCGTTCGCACGTCTCCAGAAATTGCTTCTCCGGCAACGCCCCCGGCGGACGCAAAGGCAGATGCAACGGCTCGCGACGACGAATCGACGTTGGTTGCTTTTTCTTCTTATCCTCCTCCCCCTCCGCCGGTATCTCCGCCAGCCGCTCGGCCAATCGACCCACCGGATTGGACGCCGTGATCGCGCGGTCCAGCAAATGCCGCAACCCCGTGCGGAAAAACGCCCTGCGATTGATCGGATCATCACCCATACCGTAGGGTGGGGTTCATCCCCACCGTTTTTGGTGAAATCACAAATGGTGGGGATGAACCCCACCCTACAATCAGGAGCCAACCGAAGGCGGCTTGATGGTGATGTCGCGCTGATCAACAAACACCCGCCCGGTCAATTCATCCGTAAAACTCACCCGCACCAGCAATTTCTGATGCTCCGGCACGCGCTGCCACGGACAAGTCAAAATGTATTGATACAACAACGACTGCCCAAACCAATTCTTTGCCGCCTGCTGGGTTGAAAATTCCCACTTCCCCAACAACGGCCGATCCGCCTGCTCCAGATCAAACAGCTCAATCACAAACGAGCCGGCCGACTTCAGCACATCCCCCTGCTGATCCATCGGTCCAATATAAACCTTGATCGCCTCATCCCCCGGCCGACCGGCATCCAGATCCGCCCCGCCCGTCAACCGACCAAAACTCAATCCATGAACAGTATACAAACTCGCCAACCGCTCCCGCGGCAGCGTCGGCTGGGTTGTGACATGAGCCTCAAATCCCCGAATGGTCGCCTGATCGGCCTCGTGAAGCCGATTCAAATCCTCGATTTGCGTTGCCAGCGCCTGATTCTGTTTGCGCAACTCAATGTTGGCGCGGTTGGGCTGACTACACCCCGCCCCCACGGCCGACAACAAGCCCGCCACAACAACCCAGGCTGAAGATCGCACCGCATTCATCGTCGCAGCGGGTTAGTCCCGCTCCTCGGCATCATCCTGCGCCCGCGGCCGAACCACCCCTTCGGGGGCACGCTCCAGCACGCGATCCGCACAACCATATTCCACCGCTTCCTCGGCAAACAGCCACTTGTTGCGGTCAAAATCATGGTGAATCATGTCGGCCGGCTTGCCGGTATAACCGGCCATCAACTTATACAACCGATCCCGCAACCGCAGCATGTGGGCCGCCTCAATCCCCAAATCGGTCGCCGGTCCCTGCAACACACCACCGATCAACGGCTGGTGCAACATCACCTGGGCATTGGGCAACACACCCCGTTTCCCCTTGGTTCCGGCGGCCAGCAGACACGCTCCCATGCTGGCGGCCATCCCAATGCAGGTTGTCGCCACATCGCACCGCAAAAACTGCATCGTGTCGATGATTCCAAAACCCGCCGACACGCTCCCGCCCGGCGAGTTGATGTACATCTGAATGTCCGTCTTGGGATCGTCGTTGGACAAAAACAGCAACTGCGCCACGATCACATTGGCCGACTCATCCGAAATCGGACCCGAAACAATGATGATGCGGTCCTTGAGCAGCCGCGAATAAATGTCATAGGCGCGTTCGCCCCGCCCGGACTTTTCAATGACGATTGGAATCAGTTGATTGCTGGTCATGGGTCTTTCCCGCGGGTTCGGCCGGCTTCCCGGTCGGCCAAATCACCGCTATCGTTGAACAATTTGTAGTTCGTTACCTTCCGGGTCGCGAAAACTGACGAGCTTACCGCCGCCAATCGCCGCCGTCGGCTCCATTAAAAACGTCACGCCCAATGCCTTGAGCGCCAAATACGCCTGTTCAAAATCACTCACACGCAATGCCAAATGCCTCACCCCCGGCTGAAACCGCTTCGCCTCGGCCGGCTCCGGCCCTGCTTCCCGCGCCGGCATCAGCTCGATCATCGCCCCGCCGCTGACGGTGGAATCATATCCCACCATGAAAATCGGCGGATCACTCTCGCTTTGTGCCACCACCTTCATCCCCAGATGTCGGCAATACCACTGCGACATCTTGCGGGTGTCGTGACAGGCAATGGCAAAATGGTCGATCGCGCTGTATTGCATCACATCACCATGCCATCATTTGGGCTTGTTGGCATCGGCCGCCGTCTGCGCCGCCTGTGCATCCTCACCGAGCACCTCGTCGCAAATCCCGTATTCAACCGCCTGCTTGGCGCCAAAAAACCGGTCCCGCTCACTGTCCTCGCGGATGCGATCGGGCGTCTGCCCCGTGCATTTGGCCATCACATTGACCAGTGTGTCCTTGGTCTTGAGAATCTCCTCGGCCTGAATTTCGATGTCGGCCGCCTGCCCATACACGCCCCCGAACGGCTGGTGAATCATCACCTTGGCATTGGGCAAAATAAACCGCTTCCCCTTCTTGCCCGCCATGAAGACCACCGCCCCGCCACTCTCGGCCCGACCGATGCAATAGGTGGCGATGTCGCAGGTCAAAAATTTCATGATGTCATAAATCGCCAGCGTGTCATCCACCACGCCGCCGGGGCTGTTGATGTACAAGTTGATGTCCGCTTCGCGCTTAACACTTTGCAAATAAAGCATTTGCATGATGCAACGCGAGGCGCTGACATGGTTGATTTCACCCACCAGAAAAACCACGCGGTTTTCCAGCAGCATCTCCTCCAGTGTCATTTCACGGTAGCGATTGTACCCCCCGCCCTGTCCGCCCGGCCCGGGCATCGAAACCGGCATCGAAATCGGCCCGCGTCCGGGAATAATCGTCGGGGCGACCAGTCGCGGGTCTGTCTGATTCATTTCCATATCACGCATGAGTTTCCTCGCTGGCAAATCAATGAGCGTCGGATGTTATGCGGCTCCAACACCAGCGTCAATCGACCCCGCCGGGCTAATGTCAAATCCCCCGCGTAAATCGACAAACCACATCAAACACTTTCCCCTCCAATCGGCGCGCCACCAGCTCATCTTTAATCATCGCCAGTTTCAACGCATCGCAACTGAACTGCGCCTCCAGATTGCTCTCCACCCCCCGACCCATCCCCTCAAGAATCACCAAATCCGCATCGGCCGATGCCTCGTTCAACTCATCCGACACCGCCGATAAATCAATCAACGGCTCCCCCGTGCCGGTCGAAATCCGCTGAATCTCCAATTCCCTCAACGATGGCTCCGCCTCCAGAATTTTCCCCCACCACGCATTCACATCATGGATCGTCATGTCATTGAGCGTCGGCCGTTCATTGGCCGCCAGAACGATCCGAGTCCCGCGCCGGCCCAACCAGCGCATCATCGGAATCGCCCCCAACAAAAAATCACTCCCCGCATTGTCGATGAAAAAAACCGCCTTGCGGTGCGCCGGCCCATCCCGCAACCGACTCCGCAGCAAATCAAAATCATCAATCAACCAGGGCCGCGCCGGCAGCGTCTTTCTCACCGCAAAAAAATCCGGGCTCTTCCCCAGAAATTGTTTCGTCGTCGCCTCGGCCCCCATGTCAAAAATAGTCCCCGCGAATACCCCCTCCACCACCGCCAGCAACTGCGCCTCACCACCCAACGCATCAATCTGCCGACACACCTCCGCCAGCAATGGCAGCATCTTCTCATTCTCGCGGTTTTTCAGATCGATAAACGCATCCACAAACCCATGCCGCCGCAATATCGCATCCCGCCATTGGTCGAGTGTCAGAATCGTCACCCGCTGCCCAGCGTTCATCCGGCGCGGAATTGAATCAAAATAGGTGACAAATTCCTCCCGACATCGATCCGCCCGGATGTTCGCATCGCGCCCCTCCCCCCGCCGCTGTGCCACCTCCACCCCCAGTTTCAAAACGATCTCCAGGTGCCGTTTGAAAAACCCAATCCAATAAACCCGCGCCTCCTCATCCACCGCCAGATCCCACCGGCACGCCACATACGAATCCGGCTGAGCCAACTTGCAAAATGCCCGCATCGACAAAAATCTCTCCTGTTAAATCTTCAACCCCATAATATAACCGGCCGCCGACGAAATACGCATTTCGTCGGCGGCCGGCCGTCAAACCTCCTTTGTCGTCGCGCCCTATGCCTGCTTGGCGCCAAAATCCTTGATCAACGTTCCAACATCCACACTCGACCCTCTGGTCAAATCCACCGAGGAATCGGTGCCGACCTGCGACTTGCCGTTCCACTGATCCAGCGTCAGCAGACCGTTGCCGTTCCAACCCTTCCAGACATACAGATACGAACCGGTCACCAGCGTCGATGCCTTCATCATCCACTTGTTTCCGTCGATCTGCCGGAAGCTGCCCAGGTCATAGTCATACACGTTCACCGCCGCGTGATCGCCGTCGCCGGCCGTCAAATTCGGCGCGTAGAACGTGTTGTCGTTCAACGTGATCCCATTGGCCTTCCCTTCCAGTTTCAGGAAGTTGCCGTAATCACCGTAATCGACCGCCAGATTGTCCTCCACGGACACATCCGTCACGCCGCGCTGATACGTGTCGTCATAACCCTGAATGCGGATCGACGCCGTGTTGTCCCGCTGCACATAGTTGCCGCGGATCATCACATGCTCAGCGCCGTGCAGCACCGCGATCTCAGCCCCCTCGGCGGTGTTGTTCTCCACCACCGCCCAGTGCGTGCGATCCTGCTTGGGCGCGTTGTCCGCGCCCAGCGGCCCGATGCCGATCCCGCCGTCGCTCACCTTGTTGTTGGTGATGTAGACGTAATCGCCGGCCTGCGCCACGATCGAACCCTTCGCATAGTCCGATGGATCGCCCTTCTTGCGCCGATCCAGGTTCGTGAAATCATTGTCGCTGAACAACACGCGGTCATAGTACGTCATCCGCACCACGTGCTCGCGCGTCACGTTGGCGACCGTGTTGCCAACAAACACCCCGTCCGATCCTTCAAACCAGGTGAAATATCCGCGAATGCCCGTCTCCAGCGGGGCATCATTGTCCATCACGATCAAACCCTTGGGCGAACCGTTGGCGTTGATCGCATAACCCACGTTCAAAAACGTGCAGCCGCGCACCGTGATGTTCTGACCGTTGGCCGCGATCGCCTGCATCATGCCCCATTCACTGGTGCCGTTCAGATTCTTTGAATCAAACGTCACGTTCTGGATCGTGATGTCCCGGCTGTTGCTCTTGGTCGACAACATCACCTTGTTGTCACCATCCACCGTCCAGCGCATCACCGGGCCTCTACCCGATCCATACGCGTCAATCACCACGTTCTGATATCCAAGATTCACGCTGGCGGACACATCAAACGTCTGCCCGCGCTTCAGCAGCAGCTTGGTGTTGTCACCCAGCATCTTGTTGGCCTGGCCAACCGAGCGCAACGCCTGCGAGGCGCTCAAACCACTGTTGTTGTCATTGCCGTTCACCGCATCGACATAAATCGTCTTGCGCGTGTCGGCCGCGACCGTCACGTTCTTGCTGATCGTCACCGTCTTGTTCTGCGCATTGGTGATCGTCAATTTGATGGTGTACGTCCCGGCCTTGTCATACACATGGCCGGCGTTCCAACCCGTCAACTGCGAATGCGCCCCATCGTCGCCAAAATCCCAGTTGAATTTCGCATCCAACAGCGACCCAGCGCCCAATTTCGATTCCAACCCATTCACATGCACGCCGCTGCCGGCCATCACCGTCTCCGACATCAGCGAAATCACCGGCTTGGGCGCCAACGGATCGTTGGCCGACACATTATCGCCCGAAGGCTTCTGCGGCGTCGGCGTCGGTTTGGGTGTCGGAGTCGGCACCGGCGTCGGTGTCGGCTTGGGACTGGGCGTTGGTGTCGGAGTGGGTGTCGTACCCTGTCCGCCACCATTTGAATTACCCAGCGGGTCCGGGCTGTTGCCCGAAATCACCGTATCCTGTCCGCCGCCGCCATTCATGCTGTCGCGCCCAATTCCACCATTGATGATGTCATTGCCAGCGCGGCCATTGATCGCATCATTGCCCGCCCCCGACAAAATCGTGTCGTTGGCGCCGCCCCCCCAGATCGTGTCATTCCCCGAACCGGTCTGCACCTTCACACCCTGCTTCAACCGGTCATCCAAAATCACCGCGCTGGGATTATCGGACCCAATGACGTGAATCTCCTTCAGTCGCGACACCAGCACCGAACGCACGGCGTTGTTCGCCAACCCGTACGCCACCTTGCCGTTGCGTCCAACGACCACCCGGAAGTAATTCGTGGCGTTGCTGTCCCCCACCAGCGTCAGAATGCCATCGCTGAAATACGCGGATGACAGATAGTTCCGCCCCTCCAACGTCTCCACGACCGCTCGCTCGATGTTTTTCTGCCGTATGTTCTTCATACGGCTTACAGCGGCTCATTAACTTCACTGATTAACCCCCAAAACCCCCTTTTTCATGCTGATAAACCCAAATTAATCATTACCGGACGCACCGAAACCCACCTTCCGGCACAAACCGTCCCGCTTCACACCCGATGCGAATTCTTGCTTCAATCCGCGCGAAAACCCCGCCCCCGCCCCACTCGCGCCCACCCCTTTTTTATCGGACCTGCATTTCCCCCTTTTCTTCTCCCTCTCCTTTTATCGTCTGGTATTGCTCCCCATCGGCGTAGTCACGTTCCGCTTGCCGCGATTGATCGTCACCCCCACCAGCGGCTCCTCCGGACACTTGCCCGCGAACTCCTCATAATACTTATTAATAAAGGTACGCGTCGCCCACGCCGTCCCATCCGCCAGGCCGCAGATCGTCGTTCCCGGCATGATCCCCATCGTCTTTTCCAATTCCAACAACATCTCCAGATCCTTCGCCCTTCCCATCCCCGCGACGATCCGATCCAGAATCTTTCTCATCCACGCGCTCCCCTCGCGGCAGGGTGTGCATTGCCCGCAACTTTCGTGCGCATAAAACCGCACGCAGTTTCGCAACGCCAATACCATGTCCGTGTGCTCATTCATCACGATCATGCCGGCCGTCCCCAACCCCAGACATCCACCCCGAAACCGAACATCATCAAAATCCAGCTTGATATCGAGCTGATTTGGACCCAGCACCCCCATCGAAATCCCGCCGCAGATCGCCCCCTTGTATTTTCCACCCTTCATCCCGCCCGATAACTTGTTGATCGCATAATCCAGCGTGATCCCCAACTCATCCTCATACACCCCCGGCTTGTTCACATGCCCGCTCATGCCATACAGCTTTGGCCCCGGCGAACTTGGCGTCCCCATCGTCTTAAACCAGGCCGGCCCGCGCTCAATGATGTGCGGCACACAACACAGTGTCTCCACGTTGTTGATCACCGTCGGCCGGGCAAAGGCACCCGCGATTGCCGGAAATGGCGGCTTGTTTCGCGGCCAGCCGCGTTTCCCCTCCAACGCCTCCAGCAATCCCGTCTCTTCACCGCAAATATAAGCCCCCGCCCCGCGATGCAGATAACATTCCAGCTTGAAATTGCTTCCAAATATCCCCTGCTGTCCGAAAATCCCCTTCTCATACGCCTCGGCGATCGCCTTCTCCAACACCTTCGCCTGCCGATGATATTCACCCCGGATAAAAATGTACGCCACATCGCACTGTGTCGCGATTGAGGCGATCGCAATCCCCTCCAGCATCTGATGCGGGTCGTAATCAATCAGATACCGGTCCTTGAACGTCCCCGGCTCCGATTCATCCGCATTGACCGCCATGTAATGCGGCCCCTTCTTCTCCTTGGGAATAAACGACCACTTCTGCCCCGCGCTGAACCCCGCCCCTCCGCGCCCGCGCAATCCCGACTCAATCACCGTCTTGATGATCGCCTCAGGCCCCATCTCCAACGACTTGCGAAGCGCCCCATAACCTCCCGTGACGACATAATCATCGTACCAGATCGCTTTGCGCTGACTGGGATCCAACGGAATACGCTTGGTCAATACCGGCTCTGTGAACGCCATGAAAATTCTCTTTTCTGTTCAACCAATTACGGCTGATCCTTTTCCACAATCAACTCATCAATCACGGTCCGCCGAACCATCACATCCGGCCGGCCCGGCACCTGCTTTTGCTCGGTGCGTTTCCGACGATAAATCCGCTTATCCGACACCGGCGTCGCCAACGCCGCCCGAACATGACCAACCTGCCTCCCCAACCACCCCACCAAACTTTTTTTCCGCCGTCCAGTCATGTTTCACCACTCTCCCTCTCCCTGTACCCAGGGAGAGGGGCAGGGGAGAGGGTTCTTGCATTTGTATCTTACATTCCCTCTCCGAACTCCTTCTTCGCCTGCATCAGCGCATCCTCCTTGCTCCCATGCCAGGTATCCGCCACAAACCCCCCCGCCTCATCCAACCGGTAAAAAACCCAGTTATCAAACTGCTTCTCAATCACCAGCCGACTCACCATCCCCCCCACCGGCCGCAAACCCGCTCCGCCACCCTTCCCAAGGTTCATCGCCGCGTGTGGCAGACAATCCATCGCGGCCGGCATCGCTTTTTTCAACGTAATCGTGATCTTGTCCGCCATGTCAGCCACCATTGTCAGACAACCTTTTACTCATCCAACGGATCGTTCAGGGGCGCATCCGCCGTCGTCACCGGCGCCTTGCCTTCATCATAATATCGCTCGATGAACCATTTCACCCGCGCCCCGCGCTGCCAACCCTTGCCGAAGATGTTGACCGCCTCCAGCGCCTGCTGCTTGTCATATCCCAGCACATCCTTCTGAAACGCCGCCACCATCATCCCGGTTCGCACAATTCCCTGGGCACAATGCACCAGCACCGGCTGACGGGCCGGGTCTTTCACAATCGACAAAAACTTTTCAATATCCGCCTCGGTCGGCGGCCCGCCGGTCTTGATCGGGATCCGCACCAGCTCAATTCCCTCCCTCTCCAGCAATTTCGCCTCTCCCTGAAAATCACCCTTGTCCGGATTGATAAACTCCGCCTCCGTCACCAGATTCACCACCGTCTTTGGCTTCACCTCGCGAATCGCCGTCCCAAATTCCCGCGTGTTGCGCATCCCATCACGATACAACACCCCCTTCTTCACGGTTTCGAGCCGATAAACATCGAAAAATTCAAAATACACCCCCGCACCAAACAACACCGCCAACCCAATGGCAATGACCGCCATCAGGCTGACACCCTTTTTCGATTTTGTCTCAACTTGCTGATCCATCACGCCTTGCCTGTGTCTGACAACCTTTCATCTCAAATAAATCAGTGGCCCCCCTTCTCCTCCCAGTCAATCGTCGGATCCTTGTAATCATGCGGATCGGCCGGCAGGCGATCCAGAACCTCCTCCAGCTTCCTGGGATCAATCTCCTCGGCCAACACTTCATTCACCAGCGCCACCGGCGCCGTCCCACACGAACCCAGACACTCCATCTCGATCAATGTAAACCGCCCATCGGCGGTCGTTTCCCCCACCTCGATGCCCAACTTCTGTTTCAGCCGATCCGTGATGTCGCGTGATCCGCAAATCTCGCAAGCCAGCGACCGACAAACCCCCACCAGATATTTCCCCTTGGGCTTCAACCAGTATTCTTCATAAAAACTGGCCGTATCCAGCGCCTCGGCCGGCGAAATCTCCAAAAACGCCGCCACCTCCTCCAGCGCCTGCGTCGGTATCCAATTGTAAGTGTGCTGCACCAGATGCAACGCCGGCAACAACACCGCCCGCTTGGTCGGATACCGCGGAATGTATTTCTCCGTCAGATGCTTCTTGAGCGCCTCCGTCAAATACGGCTCCTCGCGCTTCTCATAATCAGCCACCCGACGATCTTCAACTATCCAAGCCATGATTTAAATTACCTCGCTCACATTCACGCCAACATCAACCGTCGCATCTTCGGCTCAGGGATCGGATCGCCGAATTCTTCGGCGGTCTTGATCCACAGCTTCATCGCTTTGCGAACATTCGCCAACGCACGCTCCTGCGTAGTGCCATGCGCCATACATCCTGCCAACTCCGGTACTTCCGCGACAAACGCTTTGTCATCCTGACTCCAGTAGAGGATGATTTCGTATTTGTTCATCAAACAACTCCCGTCAGCTTGTACTCAAGAATGATATGACGTATCTGACGAATTTGGTACGGCTTGGCACGATTCCCATCTTTCTGAAGATTGATCAATTGGCGAATACCTTGCTTGCGAAAAATATGGTGACTACCGCTGATTCGCTCCTCAAATCCCATGTACAACAACAAATTGCGTACATCTCGAAAAGCGATATTGGCATCAGACTGGCCGCGCAATATCCGTTCGAGAATTTTTCCAGCCGAGCCCATCGACATTATCGGTCCAACTCCGCCGCGATGACGTTGATGGATCCCAGGACCGCGACCACGTCGCTGATCATGTGGCCTTCAATCTGTTTGGGAAAGCTCTGGTAATTGATATATGAGCAGGGTCGGGTGCGCGCACGCCAGGGGACGTTGCCGCCGTCGCTGACGATGTAATAACCGAGTTCGCCGTTGCCGCTTTCGATGCAGCCGTAGACTTCTCCCTTGGGGGCGGTGAAACCTCGGTTGGTCATGATCAGTTCAAAGTGCTGGATCAATCCTTCGATGCTGCTGTAGACCTGATCCTTGGGAGGAAGCACATCCTTCCCTTCGGGGCTGACATTGACCGGGCCTTGCGGGATGTTGTCGATGAGCTGGTTGATGATCTTGATGGATTGGCGCAGTTCTTCGAGTCGGACCAGATAGCGTGCGTACACATCGCCGGTGTTCATGATCGGCACTTTGAAATCGACCGCGGGCGCGCCTTGTCCATCCCAGTTGTCCTGGAAGCACAGATACGGTTCATCCTTGCGGATATCGCGGCGGACGCCGCTGGCGCGCGCCAACGGGCCGGTCAAACTCCAGGCGGTGGCCTCTTCCTTGGTCAGCGTGCCGACGCCTTGAGTGCGGTCGATGAAAATTCGGTTTTTGGTCAACAATGCTTCAACATCATCGGCCGCCTTGGGCAATGGGCCGTTGATGAATTTTTTGACCATCTCCTTAAAGACATTTTCATCCGGCAGATCCATGTTCAGCCCCCCCACCCGCGTCCAACTGGTGTGGAAGCGCTGGCCGCTCATGTATTCAACGATGTCATAGATGACTTCGCGTTCGTTGAAGCCATATAAGAAGGCCGTGAAAGCGCCCAGGTCCAATCCGGCCGCCCCGATGCACAGCAGGTGCGACTGAATTCGTCCCAGCTCCCCCGCGATGGTGCGCAGCACCTTGCAACGCGGCGTCAATTCGATCCCCATCAGTTTTTCGGTTGCCCCGTGCCAGGCCAGTTCGTTGTAGATCGGGGCCGAATAATCCATGCGGTCCACGATGGTGACATACTGGTTGTAATTCAGATGCTCGCCGAGCTTTTCAAAGCCGCTGTGGAGATAACCAATGTGCGGCGTGCAGCGGAGAATGCGTTCGCCATCCAGTTCCAGCACCAGACGAAGGGTGGTGTGGGTGGCCGGGTGTTGCGGGCCGAAGTTCAAGGTCCAGCGATTGCTTGACTCGCCCCCCTGCTGATCGGGTGGGAGCAATTCAGGGTCCGCTGGGGCGATTGTATAAGGCATTGGCGATCCTCAAGATAACCACAATTGTGGGCAGGGGATTATAGCGGTTTGGGGGATTCGTTCCATCATTCACAATGTAGGAATTTGGGAAGAATTTGGCGCACAATAATTTATGATTATAAAACAGACATTTTGGAATGAAAATATTTTTTGATTGTGAAGTCGATGTGCATATGATGAGAAAATTAAAATGTTCCACGTGGAACATTGCGTTTTTTTGTGAGCTGGCGTCGAAGATGGGACGCCGGTTGGATGGAGTGGAAGCATGTCCAAAGTGCAACGGCCCAGGCTTGGCAGAGGGTTGAGCAGCTTGATTTCGATGTCCGATCTGCCGGTGCAGGCGGAGATTCGCGATGTTCCAAAGGGAGATGTAACCCCCCCGCCGACACGAGAATCGATATCTCAACCGCCCCACCGGCTGGTGCAAGAGAGTGAAATTCCGATCACATCCATCCGGCCAAATCCGCATCAACCGCGGCGGTCGATGGATGAATCCCGCTTGGCGGAGTTGGCGGCCAGCCTGAAGACCAATGGGTTGATCCAGCCCATCATCGTGCGGAAAGTGGCCGATGGATATGAATTGATCGCGGGAGAAAGGAGAATGCGGGCGGCTCAATTGGCCGGGTTTTCCACCATTCCGGCCATTATTCGCGAAGTCGATGCCTGGACTCAGGCTCAGATGGCGTTGGTGGAAAACATCCAGCGAGAAGACCTGAATCCGCTGGATCGGGCGTTGAGTTATCGAAATTTGATGGAACAACTTGGCCTGACGCAGGTGGAATTGGCTGGCCGGTTGGGGGAAGATCGCTCATCCATCGCCAATTATTTGCGGCTGTTGGAATTGGCCAATCGTGTGCAGGAACTGGTTCGCGAAGGGCAATTAACCCTGGGTCATTCGAAATTGCTGGCGGGGATTTCGGATACGATTGAACAGGAACGGCTGGCGAATCTGGTTGTCAGTCAGTCTTTGTCTGTACGGAATCTGGAACGGATGATGCAACAGGGGGCCAAGCCGACTGTTGTATCAGAACCGTCAAAATCAACCGGCCCGGTGGCTCATATAGCGGACCTGGAGCGTTCGCTCTCCCGGCAGTTGGGTCTAAGGACACAGATCAAATCCGGGAAGAAAGGGAAGGGGAAGATGATCCTGCACTTTGCATCATTGGATCAATTTGATGAGTTGCTGTCGCGGATGGGGGTCAAGGCGGACGAATAATATCGTATTCTTGCTATTTGCATAATATTTCATGGATTATTGATGTCTGACGGCTTGTCAGACGGGTGGCGGACGGTATTGTAGTCATTGGAATTGGTCAGGATGGCCGATTCAAGGAACATACCTGTTTTTATTGGCCATAGGCATGGAGGCTGACATGGCAAGCGCTTGGCAGACATTGGAAGAAGCGGCACTGACGCTCGGAGTGTCATCGCGGACATTGCATCGACGGATCACCAAGGGTGAGGTGCAGACACGGCTGAACAATGGCCGACGCGAGGTGTTGGTGGAGATCGTCGAACCGGAGCCGGCGGCGGATGTGTCGATCGGAGGGCGGACAGTGGCGGACGGGGTGTCGGCCGGTGTCGAGGTGTCCGGCACGGAGGAGCATGAGTTGCCGGAACATGTCAGTCATGCCGTCCTGGCGATACATGAAGATCGGTTGAGGCGGACAGACCTTGCGATTATGGCGTATCAGCAGTCGGTCAACGTGGCGGCCGCGGATGCGCGTCGATTGCGGGTGGGATCGAGGGTGGCGTGGGGTTTGACGGGGGCGATGGCGGTGGCACTGACATTGTCTGTCATATGGGCGACTCATCGTCTGACGGCCGCGTCGGCCGAGGTGCGGAATCTATCCACCCAGGTGCAGTCATTGTCCGCCACAACGGAAGTGAAAGTACGCGAGGCTGACACGCTGCGTCGGGATGCGGAATTCGCGCGTATCTCGGCGGCACGGGCGGAGGGTGAGCTGGCGGCCAGGCGGATCGCCGAGGCGAAGAAAAAGGAAGAACCGACAACCCGTCCGACAGGGTTGAGGGCTTGGCTGGGGTTTTGATGGTTGATGTCAGACAGAGGGATGACATATTATAAGTTCTTATATATGAGCATGTTATGAGAAATGACATGTCCGACATGGTGATTGTGGGCGGGGGGCCGACGGGTTTGTTTGGGGCGTATTATGCGGGGATGAGGGGGATGTCGGTCACGATTCTGGATTCGCTGGATGTGCTTGGCGGACAGTTGGCGACGCTCTATCCGGAAAAATACATTTATGATGTGGCGGGGTTTCCGAAGGTGTTGGCCAAGGACCTGGTGGCGGATTTAATCAAGCAGGGGTTGCAGCATAAACCAACGGTTCGGTTGGGAGAACAGGTGGAGCGGCTGGAGGTGTCGGACGATGGGGGGAAGTTGGTCTATCGGGTGATGACCAACAAGGGAGAATATCCGGCGCGGACAATTTTGATCTCGGCGGGGATGGGGGCGTTCGCGCCCAAAAAGCTGCCATTGAATAATGCACAAGAGTTTGAAGGGAAGGGGCTGTACTATTTTGTGCAGTCGGCCGAGCCGCTTCGGGGCAAGCGGGTGTTGATCGTCGGCGGGGGAGACAGTGCCGTGGACTGGGCGAACATGCTGTCAGACGTGACAGACAAGCAGACTTTGATTCATCGTCGGGATGGATTTCGCGCCCATGAAGATAGCGTGGAGAAAATGCGATCCGGGCCAACGCAAATCAAGGTATTTTATGAGCTTAAGGCGATTGAGGGGGATGAGACCATTGAGCGGGCGGTGATCTATGACAATCGCAGTAAAGTGTCGGACACGCTGTCAGTCGATGCGGTTTTGGTCAATATCGGGTTTGAAAGTTCGCTGGGGCCGATCAGGGAATGGGGATTGGAGTTGGAGGGGCCGCAGATCAAGGTGGATTCGATGATGCAGACGAACTTGGCGGGAATTTTCGCGGCCGGGGATGTGACGACGTATCCTGGGAAGTTGAAATTGATCGTGACGGGGTTTTCGGAGGCGGCGATCGCGGCGAATCATGCGAAACATTATCTGGAGCCGGGGGCGAATATCTTTCCGGGTCATAGTACGAATATGAGATGAAGATGAAGATGAAGATTAGTGTGCCACAGAGGCACGGAGAACACAGAGGAAAGACAAAGAATAATGGGGTGTTCGTTGGGTTATTTTTGCTGCTGGGTTTGGTTGGGGTGGCGCGGGGGGGAGAGGGGATTGTGTTGCACTTGCCGGGGATTGGGGGGCATTTGTATATGGATGATGAGTTGGTGAAGGGGTTGCGGGATGGGGGCGTTGAGGGGCAAATTGAGATTTATAATTGGACTTGTGGGGATCCGGGGTTGCCGGCACTGCGGGCGCTGAAAAGGAATTTGAAGGAGGCGGGGAAGATTTCCCGGCTGATTGTGGAGGTGAAGGAGAAACATCCGGATGTCACCGTGCGGATTACTTCGCATAGTGGGGGGTCGGGGTTGGCGGTGTGGGCGTTGGAGCGGTTGCCGGAGGGGGTGATGGTGGAGGATGTGGTGATGATCGCGCCGGCGTTGTCGCCGGGGTATGATTTGACGAAGGCGCTTGGGCATGTGCGGGGGAAGGTGTATGTGTTTTACAGTCAATTTGATTCGCTGGTGCTGGGGGTGGGGGCGAAACTGTTTGGGACAATTGATCGCAAGCGTGTGGAGGCGGCGGGGAAGGTGGGGTTTGTTCGGCCGGCGTGTGCGGATGAGGAGGCGTATCGAAAGGTGGTGGAGATTCCGTATGACCCGGCGTGGACGCGATATGGGAATGATGGGGATCATATTGGGGGGATGATGAGGCGTTTTGTGGAGGAGGTGGTGGCGCCGATCTTGATGGAAAAGAATTTGGGAGCGACGACACGGCCGGTGGAAGAGGCGAGCAGGTGAGACGATGACGGAAGTGAAAAAATGCTGGCCGATGTGGCGGAAGGTGTTGGCGTATCTGGTGTTGGTTTTGTTGGCGGGGGTGTCGATCTGGTTTATTGATTCGCGGGCGGTGGTTCGCACGAATGACGACGGGAAGAGAGCAACAGCGCGGCCGTGAGGGAGAGGGCGGCGAAGATGGTGTGGGTGATCAGTGCGGGGAGGATGGTGGCGGGGAGGGAGTAGGGGAGGTCCTGATTGAGTGTGGTCAGTCGATAGGGGAAGGGGGATTCGGTCCAGATGCCGAAGGGGGGGTGCAGTAGTGAATTGGTGGCGAAGATGGGATGGGGTGGGATCAACCATGTGATGATGGGCGCGGTGATGAAGGCACTGGTCCATAGGGGCCAGGTGAGCCATGCGAAGGAGAGGAGGATGGTGGTTGCGGCCGCGAGCGGGGGGGAGAGGCGGAGAGAGATGAATAGGCGGACAATTCCCCAGAGGGTGGCGGCGTAAATGGTTAATAATAAATAGTAGAGAATCCATTGGGTTGGGGAGATCGTGGCGGAAAAGAGGGCCGGCAGAGTGAGTAGGGCGATGGCATCGACCGGAGCGGCGGCGCAGAGCGCTTGGCGGAACAGAGTGCTTTGGGAGAGGGTGGTGGCGGGGAGGATGAGCGTGATGATTGCGAATGGGCAGAAATAGAGGGGGAGGGTTGTGGTGATGGATCGGCAGAGGAGGAAGGCGGCTGCTGATAGGATGAAGGGTGGTAGTACGGATAGAAGAAAAGTGTGCCACGGCTCGACTGAGCTCGCCGAAGTCAGAGGCACAGAGGGCACGGCTCGACTGAGCTCGCCGAAGTCAGAGGAGAATTTGGAGGAGTGGGTGGTCATTGGGTGGGTTGGGTGGATGGAGGTTGTTCGGCGGGTTCGAGGATCATTGTGACGGGGGAACCGGTGGGGGGGACGAGGTCGGGGTTGAATTCCCATTGGAGGGTTTGGTTGTCGCTGCTGGCCAGTTGGGGGATGTCGATGACGGTCAGGTCGAAGTTGACGACCGAGACGATGTAGCCGGTGAGGTTGGCGGCGTAGGTTCCGTTGTCGGTCAGGCGCGAGCCGGTGAATACCCATGTGAAGGGTGGGGCGGGTTGTTTGGATTTGACATTTCGCATCCAGAGATAGGCGGGGGAGATGAGAGGGTTGTTGTCTTTTTGGGTTTCGCAATAGATGTGCAGGGGTGGGCCGTGGGGGGGAATCCATTTGTCCGTGGCGGGGTCGTAATGGAGGGGGGTGCCGGGTTGGAGGCCGAGCATGAGCAGGGCGGTGTGGAGGTGTTCGGGGAGGGCTTGGGTGCGGAGGACCGATTCGTGTTCGCTGGTGCCGGTTTTGACGCAGAAGAATTCGAGGGGCATGGTGGGGTTGAGGGATTGGCATTCGATGCGGACCTGGCGTTTTTTCAGGTCGACTTGGATGTGGGGAAATTGGCCGATGGCGGGTTGGGTGGCGGGGGATGTGTCGGCGTGGAGGGATGAGCAGAGGAGTAAAAGAGGGAGGAGGAAGTAACGCATCACAAAGAGTCTAGGTAGGGCTTGATGTGGGGTAAAGGGTTGTGGGGCGGGTGCGGATCCAGTGGAGGTAGAGGCCGTGGGGGGGGGCGGTAGTGCCGGCGGCGGTGCGGGTGCGGGCGGCGAGGATGTTGGGGATGTCGGTGGGTGGGATGCGGTGTTGGCCGACTTCGACGAGGGTTCCGACGATGATGCGGACCATGTTCCAGAGGAAACCGGTGCCGTGGACGGCGATGACGATCAGTGGGCCGCGTTGGGAGATGGAGCAATCGAGGAGGGTTCGGATGGTGGATTCGCGGCCGTGGCCGGGACGGGCGAAGGAGGCGAAATCGTGGGTACCGACGAGGTGGGCCGCGGCGGATTGCATGGCGGGCAGGTCGAGGTTTTGCCAGCGATGCCACATCAGGTCGGCCGCGAAGGGGTGGCGGTCGGGGGCGTTCCAGAGGACGTATTGGTAGCGTTTGTCGGTGGTGCTGGTGACGGCGTTGAAGGAATCGTCAACGGGTTCGATTCGGCGGACGAGGATGTCGGGGGGGAGGGAATGGTTGAGTGCCCGGCGGATGTTTTCGGGTGGGATTTGGGTTTGATCGGTGTCGAAATGGGCGAGTTGGCCTTTGGCGTGGACGCCGGCGTCGGTGCGGGATGAGCCGACGAGGGTGATCGGATGGCGGATGATGCGGCCCAGGGCGCGGGAGAGGATTTCCTGGATGGTGGGGATGCCGTGGCCGGGGAGAGGGGTGGGGCCTTTGTAGGTGGGGACGAGGGATTGGGTTTGCCAGCCGTGGTAGGCGGTTCCGCGATAGGAGAGGGTGAGTTTGTAGCGTTGGGAGGGCATGAATAATTATTGGTTTGCGACAGGGATCAGCCGGTGGGGGATAAAAATTGTCGTTGCAACAGGGATGAGAGTTGATGAAAGACCAGTGAGATGTTGACGTTGGCGTCGAGGTCGTCGGCGGCGCGGGAGAGGGCGTCGATGGCCTGGCAGAGGCGTTCGAGGCGGGCGGGGTTGGATTCGGTGCGGAGTTGTTGGCGCAGGGGTTGGGCGGCGAAACGGAGGTAGAGGTTTAGGCCTTCGCGGGTGGCCTGGTCCTTGCTGGAGAGGGGGTCGCGGGTGAGTTGGATTTCGGCGTAATGGTCGGCGGCTTTTTTGAACCAATCGGGGAGGTCGGCTGCCGGTGGCCGGCCGACGAGGAATTGGGAGATTATTTGGCGGATCTGGGTGGCGGGGGTGAGCAGGTCATCGTTGATCCAACTCAGGGCGGCGCCGAGGGAGCCTTCGGCCCATTGGGCGGCTTCGGAGGCGAGATGGGGGTCGATGTTTCGTTGGATCAATTGTTGTTGAATCGTTTGGGTGGGGATGGGGGAAAAAGTTATCAACTGGCATCGGCTGCGGATGGTGGGCAGGAGATAGGTGGGTTGGTCGGTCAGGAGGATGATGAGGGATTGTTCGGACGGTTCTTCGAGGGTTTTGAGCATGGCGTTTTGTGCGGCGGAGGTCATGGTGTCGGCTTGTTCGATGATGAAGATTTTGCCGTGGTTGAGGTTGGGTTTGTGGGCGGCCGGTTCGATCAGTTCAGCGCGAATCACGTCGATGGAGAGATTGATTCCCTTGGATTTGCCGGTTTTGTCGTGGAAGCGGATGAGTTCCTTGTAGACGAGGTGAAAATCGGGGTGGGGGTGTTTGTCGGCGGCGCAGAGTCGGCACGATTCGCATTGGCCGCAGGGTGTGGGGATTTCGTGGTCATTTTTGGGGATGATGGGGTTGGGGCAGAGGAAGAGGGTGGCGAGTGCGGTGGCGGTGGTGGCTTTGCCGATGCCGGAGGGGCCGGAGAAGATCAGGCCGTGGGGGAGTCGATTGGCGCGATAGGCGCGACAGAGGAGTTGAATGGCGTGGTCCTGGGAGAAGATGTCGGCAAGGGTGTTCATCGGGTGAGGCTGTCCACGAGATGGATGTAGCGGAGAAAGTACCAGATGACCACGATCAGGAGGGTGGTGGTGATCAGAAAATAGGCCAAGCGCAGGTAGCGTAATCGGCGGAACATGCCGGATAGTGTATCGAATTGTGGCTTGGGTGGGGAGAAAGGGGGTGGGATTTGGGTTAAGTTACAACACAAGCGTGAAAGAGAAGCCATACATCATCTTTTTTGATGGACATTGCCGTTTTTGCAGGGCGAGCGCCATGACGGTTCGGCGATTGCTGGGCGCACAGCGGGCGTTGCTGGTGGATTCGACGCGGATGGATTTGATGCAGGAATATCCGCGGGTGAATCCGATGGCGGCGCGGCAGCGGATGTATGTATTGACGCCGGGGGAGGAGTTGTGTGGGGGATATGATGGGGTGGTGTTGCTGGTGGGGGCGTTTGCGGTGGGGAGGATGGTGGTTGGGTTGATGCGCCGGCCGGGGGTGAGTCGGGTGGGTCATGCGGTGTATGGGTGGGTGGCCAGGCATCGGGGTTGCGCGGGGGGCGCGTGTTCGATTCGATGATGGATGATTGAGTGATGGGCATGGAATGGGATTATTCGAGGTTGGCCGACCGGATTGGGGAGGTTTTGCGCGGGGCGGAGGAGAGGCTTCGGCTGGAACAGGCGGTGTATGGGTTGGATGCGATGGAGGAGATTCAGTGGCATCCAATGCTGGCGGAGGGGTTGCGGGGGGATTACGAGGTGGCGCGCGAGGTGCATTATCCATCATCGGTGGGGAACAAATTGACGCATCGGAAGCGGTGCGATCTGGTGTTGTCGGCGTTGGGGCATCCGTTGAAGCTGGATCGATCGGCGCCGACGTTGTTTGATCCGGCCGAGCCGACCGAACCGGAGGGGGCGTTGTGGCTGGAGGTGAAGGTGGCGCATCAGTTTCGGTTGCCGCAACAGCGTGATGAGCGATATGGGGCGCAATGGCAAAAGGGGATCATTGATGATTTGATGAAGATGGATCAGGAGGTGCGGATCAGACAGGCGGGGATGTTGTTGATTGTGTTTAATGAGTCGGCGGAGGTTTTGGAGAAGGATGTGGAGTTGTTTGAGATGTTGTTGGCGCGCCAGGAGGTGTTGGCGGGAGAGCGGCAGGTGAGGTCGGTGGAGATTTGGGACCGGATGGGGCATGGGTTGTGTACGGCGGCGATTTGGCCGACGGTGGTGAGGGGATGAGGGTTCATTTTTCATTTTTGATGTTTGATTTTTGATTTTTGATTGGGATCGTCGTGGGGGCGGCTTGTTCACGTTCGGTTGTGGGCTTACGCTGTGGCGATGGTTTGTCGAGGCAGGCTCATTCTGGGTTTGATTGCGGTGATTGGGGCGGCGGCGGGGGTGTATCTGGTGGGAAATGGGAGGGTGGCGCTGTGGGATCGCGATGAGCCGCGATATGCGATGGCGTCGAGGTGGATGGAAATGAGTGGGGATTGGGTGGTGCCGAGGGTGGGGTGGGGGCAGGAGCCTTGGACACCTCGGACGGCCAAGCCGGTCTTTACTTATTGGTGTCAGGCGGGGGCGATGATGGTCTTTGGGCCGACGGTTTTTGCGGCGCGGTTTCCTTCGGCCGTGGGAATGGCGCTGGTGCTGGTGGTGGTGGGGTGGGGGGTGTGGCGGGTCAGTCCGAGGCGGGCGATTTGGACGGTGGGGGTATTGGCCAGCGGCGCTATGGTGATCGCGGCGGCGAAGATGTGCATTACGGATGCGATATTGTTGTTGTGGGTGACGATTGCGCAGATTTGTTTGTTTGCGATTTATTTTTCACATCGGAGAAGCAACTTATTTTCATCCTCCCGCATTTTGGGGGAGGGGAAGGGAAGGATGGGGCGAGGTGGATCAGCGGAACAATCAACCCCCACCCTAACCATCCCCCGGAGTACCGGGGGAGGGGATAAGGGTAGTACAAGAGGTGGGGATAAACGGAGGATCAGTGGTTGTAGGGGGTGGGGTAGGGGGTGGGGATGGGTGATTGGGTTGTGGGTGGCGGTGGGTTTGGCGGGGTTGACCAAGGGGCCGGTGGTGGTGGGGGTGCAGTTGATGACGATGGTCATATTGGCCATTTTTGATGTACGGTCGTGGCGGTCGATGCGGGCGTGGGGGGAGGCGATTGGGTGGTGGAAGAAGACGCGGCCGCTGGTGGGGGTGGGGATATTGATTGTCATTGTGGCGCCTTGGTTGGTGACGTTGCAGATGAGGGCGCCGGAGTTTTTGTCCACGACGATTCGGCATGATGTGGTGAAGCGGGTGGGGTCGGCGTTGGAGGGGCACAAGGGGCCGCCGGGGTTTTATCTGGCGACGATTTGGGGGACGTGGTTTCCGTGGTCGCTGCTGTTGCCGTTGACGGTGGTGATTGCGTGGCGGCATCGGAAGCTGGTGTTTGTGCGGTTTGCGCTGGCGGCGGTGATTGGGCCGTGGATCATGATGGAATTGGTGCAGACGAAGCTGGTGCATTATGTGTTGCCGATTTTCCCGCCGCTGGCCTTTTTGACGGCCGATGCGGTGGTGCGATGTCTGCGGGGGCGGTATGGGGATTTGAAAAATCGGGCGACGTTTATCGGGGCGATGATCTGGTCGGTGGCGGTGGTGGGGTTTGCGGCGCTGCCGTGGGTGGCGGTTTGGAAGTTTGAGGATGCGCCGGTGGGGGCGGGGATTGCATTGAGCGCGGCCGGGTTGGTGTATGCGGGGAGTGTGCTGTTTTTCCTGTGGCACAAGAGGCCGCGGACGGCGCTGGGGGCGATGGGGGTGGGGATGGGAGTTGTGGTTGTGCTGGCGTGGGGGGTTTATTTGCCGGGGGCGGGGTTTATGCGACTGTCGCCGCGAATTGCGAAGGTGCTGGTGGATCATGGGGCGATTGGCGAGCGGGATGTGCTGATGATGGGATACAAGGAGCAGAGTCTGGCGTTTTATCAGGGTGGGACGATTGACGATGCGGCCGAGGGTTTTCTGATCAGGCGGCCGCGGGAGCAATGGCCGAGGTGGTTGGTGATGCAGGATGACCTGTGGCAGAAATGCCCGGCGGAGATTCAGCGGCAATGGCGGTCGGTGGATCGATTGAAGGGGTGGAATTATTCGGATGATGGCCAGGTGGTGACGGTGGAGGTGTTGGAGCGGGTTGATGGATGAAAATAGAGGTGTGCCACTGAGACACAGAGAGCACAGAGGAAAGACAGGAGATCGGATAACAGATATTAGAAATAATTTTCTTCTCTGTGATCTCTGTGCCTCTGACTTCGGCGAGCTCAGTCGAGCCGTGGCACATTCTTCCCCGGAAATTCGATGAAAGTTGCACTGGTCATTTTGAGGGTGGATCCCGCGCGGGGAGGGGCGGAGCGGTATACCGTGGATTTGGGGATGGCGCTGGCGCAGCGCGGGGTGGAGGTTTCGTTGGTGGCGCAGGATTTGAGGGGGTTGCCGGAGGAATTGAAGGGAGTGGAATTGCCCGCGCGGTCGGCGGGGCGGTTGGGGGGATATTCGGATTTTCTGGGGGCGTTGGATCGTCATCTTCGGATTGCTTCGTACGATGTGGTTCATGCGATGCTGCCGGTGCGGGGGTGTGATGTGTATCATCCGCACGCGGGGATCGCGGCCGAGGCGGTTCGCAGCGGGCATTTGAAACATTCGGGTGCGATCAAGCGGGGTTTGTCCCGCGCGGTCAATCAGATCAATCTTAAACGGCGGGCGTTTGTTCGGACCGAACGGCGGTTGCTGGAGCAGAAGTCTGTGCCGGTGGTGATCTGCTTGTCGGATTATGTGAAGGGGGAGGTTCGACGGCATTATCCATTGCCGGAAGAGAAGATGGTTCGACTCTTTAACGCGGTGGATTTGAGGCGGTTTGATCCGGGGCGGGTGGTGGATCAGCGGCAAATGATCCGTCAGCGGTGGGGGGTGGGGGAGGATCGGGTTGTGATGTTGATGATCGCGCAGGATTTTGCGCGCAAGGGGTTGCGGCATGCGATTGAGGCGTTGGCGAAATTGAAAGACAAACGAATGGTGCTGGTGGTGGCGGGGAAGGGGAAGATCGCGTTGTATCAGTCGATGGCAAAGAGACTTGGGGTGGGTGATCGGGTGCGTTTTGTGGGGAAGACCGATGAGCCGGCGGCGTTTTATGCCGCTTCGGATGCGTTTGTGTTGCCGACTCGACATGATCCGTGCAGCCTGGTGGTATTGGAGGCGCTGGCGATGGGATTGCCGGTGATCAGCACAAAATTCAACGGGGCGTGCGAGATCATGGAAGATGGGCGGCATGGTTTTGTGATGGATGATCCGAGCGATGTTGAGGCGCTGTCGGGGGCGATGGGGCAATTGCTTGATTCGGGGATTCGTCAAACGATGGCCAAGGCTTGTTTGTCATTGCGGGGAGCGTTGTCGCAGGATCATCATGTGGAGCAATTGATGGGGGTTTATGAACGAATCGTGGGGATGAGGAAGTAAATTACGGCGGGTCGATTTCGTTCGATGTGAGCGTATTCCTTTGTTAAATATATAGTTACAACCGTTTTCAGACATTCACAGATTATATTTTTTTCCCTTGCTGGAGATTATCGGACGTATGTAAAATGCTGGTGCGTTTCGTGGGTGTGTTCATTTCAGTTGTGATGTGGAGGATATCATGGTGACCAAAGCGATGCTGGTCGTGTCGGCCGGGATAGTGGGAATGGGGTCGGGTTTTGCGTTGGCGGCGGGGTCGGCGACGTTTAATTTTGAAAATTCGCTGTCGGCCGATGAATCGGGGGTGCCGGCGCTGGTGTCAGTGGATCCGTTGGGGAAAAACGGATTTGAAAACGCGGTTGTGTTTGGCGTCAACCGGCCTGTCTTCAAGTGGGATGGGAATCGCTCGCCCGTCAGTGAACAGGCGGGATTGACGCTGGACACGACGGGGATCATCACCGATCCAACAGCGTACAGCTTGGAAATGGTGTTTGAGTTCACCGAGGACACCGGTTCATGGCGACGGATATTCGACACCACCGGCCGACAGGCGGACACGGGGTTTTATGTTGAACCGGGGGATCGGTTGCAGGTGTACAACGATGTCACCGGCACGACGAATTTCGTGACCAACGAATTTCATTACATTGTGATGACGGTGGGGAACAATTCGGTCAAAGCCTATTTTGACGGGAAATTGGAACTCAATTCCCCAACCGACAAATTGAACATTTTGGACCCGGTGGTGTCGTTTTTTATTGATAATAATCTGGGTGGGCCGGCGGAAACTGAATTTGCCGATGGGCGTGTGGCGTTGATCCGGTTGCAGGATGGGGTGTTGAGCGATTCGGAGATCGCGGATCGGGCAAATGATCCATTGGCGCCTGCGCCACCACCCCCGCCGCCTCCTCCGCCACCACCGGCGGCCATTCCGTTACCGGCCGCGGCGTTGATGTTCATACCCGGCGCGGGGTTGGCGATGTGGATGGGGAAAAGGATGCGTAAACGAGAAGGATAAAGGCGGGAAGAATTAATGCCTTGCCGGCCGTCCGATTGTGGGCGGCCGGTTTTATTTTGGGGCTTGGGTATGGGAGTGTAGGATGGGAGTATGCGGAGGAGATGGTCGAATTGGTGGCGGGGATGGGGAATGCTGCTGGTGGGGATTGTCCCCGTGGTGGCGGTGTTGTTGCTGGTGACCCAGGCATGGGGGCGCGCGGGAGGTGGGGGGCATTTTTCGGGTGGTGGGGGTGGTGGCGGAGGAGGAGGGGGTGGTGGAGGCGGTGGTGGGGGCGGTGGTGGGGGTGGGGGAGATTTAATTTACATTGTTTATCTGTGGATTCGTTTCTGCATCGCCTACCCGTATATCGGCTTGCCGGTGACGGCCGGTGGGGTGGGGTTGTTTTATTACCTTGGGAAAAAAGGAAAAAGCGGATATCGCACACGCATCATTCGACGTGGGGCCGGGGTGATGGATGAGGTGCGAAAGAACGCGGCGCTGGCCGAGCTTCGGCGGAACGATCCGAATTTTGATGAGAAGCAGTTTCTGGAGCGTGTCTCCGCGGCGTTTATGAAGATTCAGGAGGCGTGGTGCGCGCAGGATCTGCATACGGTTCGGCCATTTGTTTCCGATGGGGTGCATGAGCGGTTTTTGCTTCAGATCGCCGAACAGAAATTTCTGGGTTTGCGAGACAAGATGGAGAATATCCGCATCGTGGAGATGGGGTTGGGAGCGGTGGAGACGCGCGGCGGGTTTGATGAGATCTCGGTGCGGATTGTTGCTTCGGCTGTGGATTATGAGGTGTCGCTGGCGGATGGACAGAAGGTGGGAGGGTCGAGCGATGAGGCGGAATTTGCGGAATTCTGGTCGTTTTTGCGTCATCGCGGGGCACAGACCAAACCCAATCAGGCGGGATTGATTGAGGGGAATTGCCCAAATTGCGGTGCGGCCATCGAGATGAACGAATCGGCCAACTGCACGCATTGCAAGGCGCTGTTGCGCAGCGGGGAATATGACTGGGTGTTGGCGGAGATCACGCAGGATTCGGAATGGGAGGGGATCGCATCGGATGAGGTTCGGGGGGTGGCGAACATTCGACAAATCGATCCGGAATTTAATTTGCAGGCGCTGGAGGATCGGGCATCGGTCATGTTCTGGCGATTGCGCGCCAGTGAACGCGAAGGGGATGTGAAGGCGGTGCGAAAGATCGCCTCCGAACCGTTCTGTGAGCAGTATGAGGGGCAACTCAAGGGGCGTGATCAGCGCTGGTGGTTTGGGGAGTGCGGCGTGGGGAAGGTGAACACGCTGGCGATGATGGATGATGGTCAGTGGCAGCGCGCGGTGGTGGAGGTGCGCTGGTCGGGGACGCGGTTTTTGACCGGGGCGGATGGTCGGCCGAACAATACGGGTCAGGGGGTGTTGTCGCGCACGGGGCTGGTGCTTGGTCGGCGCAGCGGCCAGAAGAGCGATGTGAAACTGAGCATCTCATCGGCCCATTGCCCCAATTGCGGCGCGCCCGAAACGGGTGGGGATTCCAACGCCTGTCCGTTTTGCGGGACGGTGTTGAATGATGGTTCGCACGGGTGGATTTTGCTGGATGTGGGTGGGTTGGCGGAGGATAAGATTCAACGGATTCTCAATGGCGCATCCGAACCTATATCGCAAACATCATCGCCGGCCGTTGGAACGGGTGATGGGACGCCGGAAGGGACGGGGGCGTTGGTTTGGATGGTCAAGATGATGCTGGCGGATGGGCGGGCCAATGAGCAGGAGATGTGGATGCTGGAGACGGCCGCCAAACGTCGAAACATTTCTTCGGATCGATTGAAGATTTTGTTCAGCGCCGCCCAGTCGGGTGAGATCGACATTCCTGAGCCGCGTGATGGCGATGAGGCGCGGGAATGGTTGATGGCGATGGCCGATGAAGCACTGGCGGATGGGAAAGTACAGCCGCAGGAATTGACGTTGCTCAATACGCTGGGTTCGCACTATGGGTTGTCGGCGTATGATGTGAAACTGCTGGTGAATCGGCAGATGAACAATCGCTATGAGGCGGCCAAGTCGGCGCTTCGGCAGGCGCGGAAGGTGAAATGAACGTCGGTATCAGATAAAGAGTCCGGCACAGCCGGACCTACGGGGTGTTTGCGGTGTCATCAGCGATCAATGAAGTGCATCAAGCCCGCCAGGGCGGCCGCTGCGGCGACCATTCCCAGGATGATCCAGATGGCGATGACGGTGGCTTCGCGCGGGACGGATTTCATTGAATGGCACTTGATCGATTTGTAGACGATCGCCACACCGATGCACAAAGGGAGCATCAGCAGCCACCAGACATTCCAGACCGGCAGCGGGCGGATGAAGAGGGGTGCGTGTTCGGCCAGGGTGGCGATCAAACTTCCTTCCCCTGACCGGCGCGAAAGGAGGCGTCGATGATGGCCATCAGGTTTAACATGCCGGCGACGGCGGTGTAGAGCGTGCCGATCTCGTTGATGCGGGAATGGGAAATCACATCGGCATAGGCGGCGGTGGTTCCCAGGCCGTTGGAGATCCACGCGGCGATCAGCCCCAGCGGGCCGACCAGAAACTGGCCGATAAACCAGGGCCGTTGAAGGATTTGTGAGATTGCCGGGGGGGCTTCGACGACGCGGATGCCGCCGATCAGGATGCCCAGGAGAAACAAGACGATGATGCTGACGCCGATCCCCGTGCCGCGGTTGCGCTGGCGGATCATCCAGTAGCCGCCGCCGGGGATGATCCATGCGGCCAGGGCGACCAGAGGGGGTGGTGCGGAAATTCGTGGGGCATCGGACATTGGAGCGAATACTTTAGCCGAGGTTGGAATCAAAGCAAACGTGAGGAGAGGGTTTGACATCCGGGCGACAAAAAACCTCTCCCGAATGGATCGGGAGAGGTGTGAAAAGTCGGGGAATATCCGATGGTCGGTACGGAGACAGTTTATCGTCCCGCCAGATCGTAATAGCCGGTGAAGTAGAGGAAGCGGTTCTGGTTCATGATTGGAATGTGCAGTTCACTGGCCATTTGAAGCACATGCTGATAATCCTGAACTTCTTTCTTGGCGGCGGCGATCTTCTGTTGAATGATCGGGTCGCGTTCCTCGTCGGCGCTGAAGGTTGGGACGGCCGGTTCCTTGCCCAGCACGATGAAGTCGGTGTCCACGTTGACCTGATCGACCACCCGGCCGCCCCACTGGGAGATCAGGCGTTTGATGACATCCGCATCCTGCGCGGTGGCGACGCCGTTGTGGTCCATGTCAAACTTGCCGTAGACGACGAAGTTGTATTTGGTGTGCGGGTCGTAGACGAGGTTGGCGATCAGATCCCCTTCGGTGATCTGGCTGCCGGGAGTCTGGCGGACGACGCGGGCCTCGGAACTGGTTGCCCCGACGCGGATCACCTCGATGGAGGCCTTGCCGGCCGGCATGTCGGTGTCGCTCAGGCCGTCGCCCAAGGCGGGGACGCCGGTGGTCTTGTCGTAGACTTCAAAGGTCAGCCCCGGCGCGATCTGGTCGCCCGTGCCGCGGTTGATGTAGACGATGCCATCGCCTGAGATGCGGACGATCTGGCCATCCGCCTGGCGGACGATCGATTCGTTGGGATTGACGCGAAGGCCGCCCAACCGGCTGCGAAGAACGTCGAGTTCCTTTTCGGCCTTGTCCAGATCGCGGCGCAGGCCGGCGAGTTCGACATCCTTTTTGTTCATGGCCTCCTGGGAGGCTTGTCGTTCGGCATCGCGGTTCTTTTCGATTTCGGCGACGGACTGGTTTTTGGATGCGCTGTAGGCCGCGACATCCGCGGTCGATTTTTCCATCTGGGCGCGGATGTCGCGAATGTCCTGGTCCTTTTGGGCCAGCGCCTTGTTCATGTCGGCGATGAGTTGGGCTTTTTCCTTTTGGGTCTGTTCGACCTGTGCCTGAAGGTTTTTGACCTGGTCGGCACGGGAGGCAACGGCATCGGCGAGTGTTTTGACCGCGCCGGCGAGATTATCGGACGAGGGGAGGGTGAGTGAGTCTCCTTTGGTGCGGTCCTTGGCGCCGGTCAATGCCCCGGCGGCGGCGGCGAGCGCGTTGGCGGGCGTGGTGCCGGGGGTTCCGGTGATGGCCTGTGCGAGGTTGTCGCGTTGTTTAACCGCGACATCCAGCAGCGCCATGGAGGCGGGTAGGCCGGAGTTGGGATCGGAGCGGGCCGCTTCAAGCTCCGAGATGATGGGGCTGGTCAACCCACCTTCGGGAATGATGCGGGGGATGTATTTGGATTTGAGGTCGGCGTAGTCTTTTTGCAGTCGGGTGGCCTCTACGCCGTAATAAATGGCGAAAATCGTGGCCGTGACAAAAAGAATCGTGAAAATCACCACGGCCGAAATCAGTCCGGCGCGGGAATTCTGCTGCGAAACGGGGGGCATACAAGACCTCCACAAAAATCGGTGTCAGCCCAGGTGATCAATCAGACGGCCGCCGTGGGAACCCTAACAAAAACCAATCGGCCGCGAATCGGGAGGAAGGATCAACAACAAAATCCGCCTGCCGCGGTTCAACCTAACTCTACCGCCCATCAAGGGGTACGGTCAAGAAATAGTGTCGTTCGCAACGGCGAAATAATTACCGCTTGTTGAATTGTTCCCATTGTCCTATATCCATATCCATGACTCCGGTGGCATTTACGTTGTGGTCTTTTGGCGCCTCGATCGTGGCCGGGGTGGTGGGGTCGTTGCTGGGATTGGGTGGGGGGATCATCGTGATTCCGGTGCTGACGCTGCTGTTGGGGGTGCCGATTCATTATGCCATTGGGGCTTCGATTGTCTGCATCATCGCCACCAGCAGCGGGGCGGCGGCCGGTTATGTGCGGGAGCGGATGACCAATCTGCGCGTCGCCATGCTGTTGGAGATCGGCACCACCAGCGGGGCCATCAGCGGGGCGGTGATCGCGGGGGTGATCTCGCCAAGGTGGCTTTTCATCATTTTTGGACTGGTGCTGGGGTATTCGGCGTTGGCGATGTTCCGCAAGCGGCATGAGATCACGGCCGAAGTTGTGCCGCCGGATCGGATGTCGGACCGGTTCAAGCTGCATGGGAGTTATTATGACGAGGCGATTGGGCGAGAAATTTCGTATCGAGTCACCCGCGCGCCACTGGGGCTGGTGCTGATGTACATTGCGGGTGTCGTGAGTGGTTTGTTGGGAATCGGTTCGGGTTCGCTCAAAGTGCCCGCGATGGATTTGGGGATGCGGCTGCCGATCAAGGTTTCGACCGCGACGAGCAATTTCATGATCGGCGTGACCGGCGCCGCCAGCGCGGGGGTCTATTTTTCGCGTGGTGAGATCAACCCATTCATCGCCGCGCCGGTCGCGGCCGGGGTGTTGTTGGGGGCGTGGGCGGGTTCGCATCTGCTGGGACGATTGCAGGGGAAATGGATTCGGCTGCTTTTTGTCGTTGTGCTGTTGTGGGTCTCCGCGCAGATGCTCTGGAAAGGGACTTTCTGGCGATGAACGATCACGAGATTTCACTTTCGCCCACGGAACAGGCCCATCGCGTCCGGCAGGTTGAGCTGCTCATCAGCCGGTTGTTGCGCATCGGCGTGCTGACCAGCCTGTGCATCATTGTATTGGGGATGATGCTGAGTTTCAGACATCATTCGGGTTATCGCGAGTCGGCCGATGAATTGAAACATCTCGTCAGCAATGACGCCGAATTTCCACATACCCTGCCGCAGGTCTGGGATGGACTGATGCAACTCCAGGGGCGCGCGGTGGTGATGGTCGGCTTGTTGGCGTTGATCGCCACGCCTGTATTGCGCGTCGCCGTCTCCATCTTCGCATTCATTTATGAACGCGATCCCAAATTTGTGGTGATCACCAGCCTGGTGCTGCTTTTACTTCTGTTGTCGTTCTTTCTTGGAAGTGTTGAATGAGGGCGTCTTTCACGATGAATGTTGAGCCGCGCGTTCGATATTACTTCGTATTTTTCTCCCACACTTTTCCCAATCGCTCAATCTGATCCAACACCCCCACGAATTTTTCTCCAAACCCGGTCAATCGATATTCCACCCGCGGCGGAACTTCCGGGAAACTGATCTTCTCCAGCACATCAAACCGCACCAGCTTCGCCAGTCGTTCGTTGAGCACCTTGGTGGTCAATCCCTCGGCCGTCCGCACCAGCGCGCCGGGGCGGTTGATTCCCTTGCGAATCTGGCTGAGCACATGCAAGGTCCATTTGCACCCGATGCAGCTTTCAAACATCAGATGCACCTCCGGAACGCCCTCTCGCAATAAATTTTTTTTCGATGGATTTTCCACGTTATCTACCATTTTGTACCCACCACACTTTCCGGTACCCGCTTGAAACCCTCTCCATACGATCGCTAGGGTTTGATTCATTCAGCAATGGTGCTGAATATTTTTCAAGGAGTTGATCATGAAAAGCAAGGCTATTTTTTATCACGCCGGTTGTCCGGTTTGTGTCAGCGCTGAACAGCACGTCGCCCACGCGTTGGACACCGCGCGATACGAACTGGAGGTCGTCCATCTCGGCAAACAGAAAAACCGCCTTCCCGAAGCCGAACGCGCAGGCGTCCAATCCGTCCCCGCGCTGGTCCTTGATGGCAATCCCTACCACATTAACTTCGGCGCCGCCCTCAAAGACCTGAAATGACCGGCTCATTCTTCTTCGGCCGGTCGTCATCGACCGGCCGGGGGAGAAGGGTCAGAACTTTCGATCCAGCAAACGATATTGCACCGCCTCGGCCAGGTGGCTTTCGGCGATGCGGGCGCTCCCTTCCATGTCGGCGATGGTTCGGGCGACCCGTCGGACTTTGTCGTAGGCACGCGCGCTCAGGCCCATTTCATCCATCGCCTGTTTCATCATCAGAAGGCATCCATCATCGAGTTCGCAGTGGGATTTGAGTTGTTTTGAATCCATTCGCGCGTTGCAGGTCTGGTCTCCGAAGCGTTTGTGTTGGACGGCCCGCGCGGACAGGACCTGTTGGCGCATCTGGGTGCTGCTGGTTCCGGGGCGTTTGCCGGTGAGTTCGCGATAGGGGACGGCCGGCACCTCGACGTGGATGTCGATGCGGTCCAGCAGTGGGCCGGAGAGTTTGTGCAGGTATTTGTCGCGCGCCTTGGGATTGTCGGAGGCGTATCCGCTGGCGGTGGGGTTCATCGCCGCCACCAGCATGAACCGCGCGGGGAATTTGATGGCCGCATGAACCCGCGCCACCGTCACCTCGCCGGCCTCCAGCGGCTGGCGGAGCATCTCCAGGACGTATCGCGAAAATTCGGGCAGTTCATCGAGAAACAAAATCCCGTGATGCGCCAATGACACTTCTCCGGGTCGTGGCATGGACCCGCCGCCGATCAATGCCTGTGCGGTGGCCGAATGGTGGGGCGTGCGCACAGGGCGTTCATCCATCAGCGCCACACCATCGGGCAACAACCCCAAGGCCGAATAAATCCGCGTCGTCTCCAGCGATTCGGAACGTGACAGAGGGGGCAATATCCCCGCCAATCGTTGTGCCAGCATCGATTTGCCGGTGCCCGGCGGGCCGACCATCAGGATGTTGTGCGAGCCGGCCGCCGCGATGGTGATGGCGCGTTTGACCGCCTCCTGGCCGCGCACATCGGCGAAATCCATCGCCGATGAGAGTTGAGATGACTGGTATGGCTCGCCATTGAGTTCGTACGGCTCCAGCGGCAATTGTTCGTTCAAAAATGAAACGGCCTGTGACAGGCTGGAGACGGGATAGACTTCGATCCCATCCACGACGGCCGCCTCGCGCGCGTTTTCTTCGGGCAAGATGACGCCGCGCCGCCCGCTTTCGCGGGCCAGCAGTGCCAGCGACAGCGCCCCCTTGATTTTGCGCAGGCGCCCATCGAGCGACAATTCGCCGGCGATCAGGAATTCGCGGTGCAGGTCGTTCTGGATGAAATTGGTGGCACGCAGGATGCCGATCGCCATGGGCAATTCGAGCGCGGCCCCTTCCTTTTTGACATCGGCCGGGGCGAGATTGATCAGGAGGGCATGGATGGGGAAGGCGTATCCGCTGTTGATGATCGACCTGCGGACGCGCTCGATGGATTCCTTTACCGCGGCCTGCGGAAGCCCGACGATCATCGTCTTGTTGAGGCCGCGCTGCGCCACATCCACCTCAACCTCGCAGCGCAGCGGGTCGATGCCGATCAGGACGAACGAATGGACCTTGGTCAACAAGAGATGCCGTCCAATGTGGAACCGGGCGAAAGTATATCCGCAAAGTGGATGTTCAGGCCAAAGAAATTGCTCCTGTCGTCAGCGTGGAGCGAAATTGGAGGCCAGTGGGCACTCAGGCCGTGGCGACGACGGTGCGTTTGCGGAAGATCGCATGATCCAGCGACAGCCGGCCGGGGCCGATCAATGCCAGTCCCAGCGACGTTACGCCAAGCATCAGGACAAATTCCATGCCGGATGGGAGACCAAATGAGCCGTGATGCACCTTGAGGATCGCCACGGTCATGTCGAAGGCGATCATAAAGGCGAACAGGCGGGTCAACAGTCCCAAGGCCAGGGCGATGCCGCCGAAGAATTCGACGATGCCGACCACCACGGCGCTGGCCATGGGCATTGGGACTTGGATGTTTTCCATGAACTTGACCGTGCCTTGCAGGCCTAATCCATCAAAGAAGCCAAAGAGTTTTTGTCCGCCGTGAAAAATAAAGACCGCCGCCAACACCAGGCGGATGAGCAACAGTCCCAGATCAAGCAGCGTTCGTTCTGCCCGTGTGTTCATAATGTTCCCTGAGAATGGGTTGTATGTCGTCGGCACAATCGCCGACGTTGGCCAACAGCATACTCAAGTAACCGCAAACCGGACAATAAAAAAATGGAGCCTCAGTTGTAAGTACGAAGAACCCCGATGACAACGCCCTGTATTTTACATTGGTCAGCAGGAACGATCCGCGGTTCCATGGTGCTGTTGGCGGGTTGGAGGCGGATTTTGGCCCCTTCGCGGTAAAAGCGTTTGAGGGTGGCCTCGCCGGTGTCGAGCAGCGCGACGACCTGTTCTCCATTGCGGGCGGTTTCGCGCCGTTCGATGACGACATAGTCTCCATCGCACAGGTGGTCCTCGATCATGGAATCGCCGCGGACTTTGAGGACATAGACACCCTGGCGGGCATTGAACATCTGTTCCAGATCGAGTTCCTCGCGGTTTTCGACCGCCAGGATCGGCGAGCCGGCGGCGATGGCGCCGAGCATCGGCAGCTTGGTGCCGCGGTTTTCATCGGGCAGTTTGCTATCGGCGATGATCTCCAAAGAGCGAGCCTTGTGCTTGTCGCGGCGCAGGACGCGCTTTTTTTCCAAAGCGCCGACGTGCTCGAAGATGGTCACCTTGCTGGTGCCGAGCTGGTCGGCCAGCTCCTGCATCGTGGGCGAATAGCCATGGAGATGGCGGTAGTTGCGGATCGCGACGATCACATCCACTTGGCGCGGCGTGAGATTCATGACAGCTCCCTGAGTTGTAATCCCCCGATGAAAAATCCGGGTCATACCCATCGAGCAGGGCACGGATTTCGGCGGGGTCCAGAATGGACGATTGCACCAGCAACGCCGATGGGCCGCGCGGCGCGAGGTCCGGATCGTTCTCGATGAAATCCTCGAGCGATTCGGCATCCGAAATTTTGGCATCCAATGCCATCCGCGGGAATCCTTCCCTGCACCCTGTTCGGGGGGTGTTAAAAGGAACATTACCCTAACATAAATGGAAAGTCAAATTGATTTTTACAAAGTTCGATCAATTTTTGGCGATGGGGTTGGTCGATAAGTAAATTGAAGGAGTATTGATGGATCTGGCGATCGGAATCAGCAATTTGCAGGCGGCCAAGACGATGTCGCAGGCGCAGTTTGCGGTTGCGCGCAAGGTGTTGGACATGCAGCAGTTGCAGGGGTCGGCGGCGATCAAGTTGATCGAAGCGGCGACCAAGGGGGCCTCTCAGGCGAGCGATGCACTGACGGCCGCCGCGACGGGGCTGGGGGCAAATATCGATGCCTACGGCTGAGATGTTGAGATTTCAGTTAAGAGTCGAATCAAATTTTCTCCTTCAATTTGCTTTCGTGAGCCGGGATTGAGACAGGGGAGATGTTGCAGCACATCCAGTGTTTGGCGGAAGCTGACAAATTCCAGCGCGGGGGAGAAATCTGAACCCCATAAGAGTCGATTTTCGCCGAAATGATCCAATAATACAGGAACCAACGGCCAGCCGGATTGGTGGGGGTAGTCGTGGGCGGGGTTGCTGAGGGCGTAAAAACCACTGAGTTTGACATAAACCTGAGGAAATTTGGCCAAGTTGGTGACGGTTGCCAGAATCTCGGCGGCTAGTTCGGGAGTGGCGGGGATTTTGGGCAGGCCAAGATGGGAAACCAGCAGTCGAAGATCGGGGAATTTTTGCAAAATACCTTGCCAGGGGAGCCAATGTTCGGCGGTGGAATTCACGCTTAACAGCCAGCGATGGTCGCAGAGCCATCGCCAGACGGCATCGGGGACGGCGTTTAATCGGGATTCGGTTTGGTCGAATTGATAGAGGCTGATGCCGACAAATCCTTGTGATTGACGGGATTTGAGGGATTCAACGGTGATTGATGCGGGGTTGTCGAAAAATGCGACGGCGCGAACCCATGGGCGGGTGGGGATCAGGGTGGCGAGGTAGTCGTTGTTGCCGCGATAGGGTTCTTCGGCCTCGTAGCCGACAACCAATGCCTGTTTGATGTTGTGTTTTTGGGCCAATGCTTCATAAAGCGTTGGTTCGTCGGGGTTTATGCGACGACAAGTGGGCGGCAGCTCGGCGGTGTAGCCGGGGTGGAACAGGTGGATGTGGGAGTCGGCGCGATCAGACATGGTTGAGAGCCTCCCGCAGGTGGGTGATGAGGGTCTGGATGTCTTTGGGGCGGTTGTAGCCGTGGATGCTGATGCGCATTCGGCCGGCCTGGCACATGAGGTGGACGTTGTTTTTCACCAGGTGCTGGTTGATTTTTTCGGCGGCGGGGTGACGGAAGGCGAGGATGCCGGAGAGGGTGGAGGGGTCATCGGGGGTGATGACTTCGAGGGGGAGTTTGCGCAATTCGGCGTGGGCTTGTTGGACCAATGGGCGGGCGAATTTGTCGATGGATTCGACGCCGATGTCGGAGATGTAGCCGGCACCGGCGGCGATGGCGTAGATGGCGGGGAAGTTGGGCATGCCGACGGAGAAGCCGGCAGCGCCGGGTTTGACGAGGGCATGTTGGAAGCGGTCGGCGTCGAAGGCGTTGGTGATGTTGAACCAGCCGCCGGCGGGGACGGACCAGCGGTCGCGCGATGCCTTGGGGATGGCGACGATGCCGCCGCCGTGGGTGCTGACGAGCCATTTGTGGGTGCTGCTGACGAAGAGATCGACGGGGGCGTCTTCGATGGGGACGCGGCCGAGGCCCTGGGTGACATCGACCGCGATCAGGGCGGGGGAATGTTTGCGGACGGCGTCGACGATGGGTTTGAGATGCTGGCGGTAACCGTTGTAAAAGCTGACCCACGAAAAGGCGATGAATCGGGTGCGGGGGCTGAGCAGGGGGAGCAGATCATCGAGGCGTAGTGCGCCGTCGCGGGCTTTCCAGAGTTTGATGGTGGCGGGGGAATTGGGTGGGAGCCAGGGGGTGACGGAGGAGGGGAATTCGAGGTCGTTGATGATGACTTCATCACCTTCCTTGAGACGAAGCGCCATGCGGACGAGGTTCATGGATTCGGATGTACAGGAACATATTGCGACGTCGTCGGTATCGACATGGAGCAGGTTGGCGGCACGCTGGCGGAGGAGCAGGTGCTTGGCGAAGTGGGCATCGCGGCCGGCCATGCCAAGCTGATGGTCGTGGAAATATTCCTGCAGGGCCTGGCCGACCAGCAGGGGGGGAATCCCCTCGGCGGCGGTGTTGAGGTAGGTCATGGATGAAAGAGTTGGGAACTGCGCGGCGAGGGTTTTGTCATCGAGCATGGGGGACTCCTTTGTTCTGCAATGGACCTGTCTCAATGATAACGCGATTGCAGACTCATGTCGAAGGAGCAATCCATAATAACCTTCCTGACCCCTTTTACAGATTTAAGGGGTCAGGAAGGTTTTAGGCGTTTTGTGGCTTTTTCGGGCGGCCGCGCTGGGTGAAGGCGCTTTGGAGCTGCAACTGGCTGGTTGTTCGCCTGGTCCATGAATCGGAACCGTATGGACGGCCGCGTTTGATGCACAGTTGGATGGCCTCGACTTCGCGGGCGGTTTGGGCCGTGTTGACCCATGACACCCAGTCGCGACGGCGGTCCACCGGCCAATCCGCGGGTTGCATCAGCCAGGGTGGAATGTTTTTTGATGCGTAATGGTGAAGGCTTCCCCATTGCCATTGCTCGGCCCGTTTGACCTTGCCGGCCCGCAGCGGGTTGCGGTCGATATAGCGCAATACCGTCAATGCATGATCATCCCGCTCGATGGGGAAACTTTTGAATCGCCCCTGATACAGCGGCCCGGTGCCGGTGGTGTGATGATGGACGTGCCAGCGATTGGTGTGCGTGACCGTCAACAGCCGCATGAACTCGCTCAATTCACCTTCTTTTCGCGGCCAAAGCGCAAAATGAAAATGATTGGGCATGAGCGTGTACCCGACAATCCGCATCGCCAGCCGCTGATGCGCGAACTCGATCACGCGTTCAAACGCCTCATAATCGGCCGGCGATTCAAACAGGATGGATCGTCCTACAGCGCGGTTGAGAACATGATATAGGAGTCCGCCGGGGGCAATGCGCAGTCGTCTTGGCATGACCGTTTTCTACCACGTGGGGGGAGAAAAATCAAGAAAACCTTCCTGACCCTAATGGCACTAAATCTAGCGTCGTAACTGTTTACCGTCACAATAATTTTCAGGGGCGCGCGATTGAGGGGAATCGGTTAATCTTGTCACGTAGGATGGAGCGCGACGAGGT
>JADLBV010000027.1 GCA_020847545.1 Phycisphaerales bacterium | reverse complement strand
TTGTGAGACGACCACATCATCCAGGAGGCCTTGGCTTGCGCCAACCACCGCGCAACTGCTTTTTACTCAAAGATTTACAGGCGAGACGAAAATCGCCGACGCTAGATTTAGTGCCATTAGGGTCAGGCCGGTTTATTTTGCGATGCGCGACATCATTTTCGGGCCGATTTCTTCACGATCATGGAATGCGAAAACAACGTCGGGCCACTGCGGCCGCTGCAATGTTCGATGTGATCCGCTTTGACGCTTGATTGTCCAGCCAATCCGTTGCAATGCCGCCAGCACTCGATTGGCGCGTGTTGAAGGCCAGTTTGCCATGTTTAGGCCACGATCGAAAAGACATTCTCAACCTGCGGAAGCGCTTCTCCATGTTCCAAGCGTTCCGCCAGCACGCGAAGCGAGAGGGCCTGTGCCTTGCGAACAGCCTCGTCGCGTGTTTGGCCATAAACCAGCACGCCGGGAAGGTCCGGCACTTCGGCAATCCATCGACCATCGGATTCTTGTTCGATTTCAATGGCGTACATAGGTGGTATTTTATCCCAATATTGAGGCGATTCCCAACAAATTTTGCCATTGAATTCAACCCAGCGGCTTTCCCTTGGTGGCGGTGGGGTGTCGGGGATATCGCGCCGGGGTGGGGCGAATTTTTGGGATTTTAACGATGACATGGTGCTGGTCGCCGGGAAGATTGGACGGATGCACCACCGGCTCACCCGCCCCCAGCAGCCGCAGCGCACCGGTGGCCGCGGGGATTTCATCCACCACGCGCGGCCCTTTCATCGCCAGCACCGATCCGCCCACCTTGACCAGCGGCACACACCATTCGGCCAGCCAGACCAGCTCCCCCACGGCCCGCGCCACCGCGATGTCAAATGATTCGCGCATCGTCCCGGCCGCCACTTCTTCAGCCCGTTGGGCGATCACCCGCACATTGTTCAACCCCAATTCCCCGGCCGTTTCGGACAAAAAGGTGGCTTTTTTACGGGTGGCCTCGACCAACACCACCGAAATATCCGGCCGGGCAATCGCCAGCGGAATCCCCGGCACCCCTCCGCCCGCCCCCACATCCACCACCCGCAACGCCCCGGCCGGCAAAAAGGGGAGTACCGTCAACGCATCGGCGATATGCCCCAATTCCGCTGCCGACCGGTCGGTCAACCGGGTCAAATTCATCCGCTGATTGGCGACGAAGAGCAAATCCAGATATGCCGACAATTTCGCAAGTTGATCCTCATTCAGCGGACAATCCGCCCGCGCGCCCAGTTGTGACCAGAGTTCCCGAATCATCGGGGGGGTTATATCACAATTCGCCGTTGGAGCATTCATTTCTCCATGGCGAAAAATTGAACCATGGCGCGCGTAGGGCGGAATTCATCCCGCCGATTGTGGAATGCGATCAACATCGACGCACGGCGGGATGAATCCCTCCCTACTTGAATTCAAGAGACATCACCTTCCACTGGTCGGTCTCCAGATCGACGTGGATTTCGTAATCCTTGGTGGTGTTGGCGAAGGTGGCTTTCCCCTTCAACACGCCCCCATCGGTGTCGATGGAGATGCTGGTGTTGGTCATGTCCTGAAGCGCGCCCCACGGCTTCATTGTTTTCATCAACTGCGACATCTGTTCCCTGTCCATCCTGGAACTGCAGCCGGACATGGCGCCGTTCAGGTTGCCGTTGCTGAGGTCCATGACGACCTGTCGGGCGGCGGCGCGCGGTTTTTCGGTGACTTTGACGGCCGTCCAGAGGGCCAACCCGCCGAAGGCGAAGAAGATCGTCCATCCGATCAGCCCGATGAACCCCAGAATGATCCCGACCACCGCCAACCCCCGGCCGCCGCCGGCGACCTGCGGGTCGCGCGCCCGGCGAAGCCCCATGAATCCCAAGATGATCGCCAGCAGCCCCATTAAAAATGGGATGCACTGAAACAGCCCGAAAATCAGGCTGAACAGGGCGGAAAGGTTGTTCTTGGCCGGCGGAGCGGGTGGATACTGGGTCGGATATTGCGGCGGATAGGCGGGGGGAGGGGCCTGTGACATTGTTGCTCCTTGCAATGATTGGATCGGGCCTGTCAAAGAGGACCGATGACATGGGTTGCTTCACCCGTGTGAAATAAAATAGAAGCCGACGGGTGGGATTGCAACAGAAATCGCATGGGGCGCATTGGGTACACAAACAGCGTCCGGCCGAGCCGGACCTACAGATGTCCGGATTCATTCGTAGGTTCGGTTCCGCCGGACGTTTTCTGAATTGTGGATGGGGGATGTCAATGGAGCCGACCAGGATCGAACTGGCAACCCCCGCGTTGCAAACGCGGTGCTCTCCCAATTGAGCTACGGCCCCCGGATGGTGGATCAGTATACGCGGGGGGGAGTGCCAATCAATCCTTCTGTTTGGCGGTGCCCAGTTCGCGGGCGATTTCACTTTCGAGCTGGTCGAGTTTGGAAAGCTCCGTTTTTTCGGCCGCCAGCACATCCGCCTGGATCATCCGGTCAATCTCCTCGTCGCTGACCAAATCCTGCCGGGTGGTGGTGACGCCGCCGGCGATGGCGGATTGTTCCATCGAATCCAAAAACAGCTCCATTCGTTCCTCGATGCTGCCGGCCCGTGCCACGGCGCGTTCCCACTGGGCCTGGGTCTGGGTCAAATCCAGCTCGCCGAAGATGCGGGAGATTTCCTGGGCCATCAGCCCCATCGACTCGGCGAACTGCTGGCTGGCCTGCGCCTGCTGCTGGATGAGCATGGCGTTTTTGATCGCCAGAAACTGGCGTTCGAGCATCTTTTTCACCGCGGCGGTCTTTTTCAAGGCGCTGCGGATGAACTGGTATTGCCCCTCATCGCCGATCTTGCGGGCATGTTGGGCGTTGCGGATGAATTCCTCGGAAAATTTTTCCTGCTGGCGGATGGAGCGTTCGATGGCGCGCAACCCCGCCTTGATCTTCATCTCGCGCTCGATTCGCCGCTCATCCTTGCTTTTGAACAGGCCCATGAATTGCCTCAGGTTGAAGTTTTGTTGTGTCGCAGACGCCGGAGGAGCCAGGTGATCGGGGCGACAAACACCCACATGACCCATTCGGCGGCGTTGTTGCGGTGGAGGTTGGTTGGGGGGGTGGGCATGTTGGTTTAATCAGGAATTAGTGTGCCACAGAGACACAGAGATCACAGAGAAGAGGAGAGAAAATACAAAATTTTGTTTGCTTTTTCTTTCCTCTGTGATCTCTGTGTCTCTGTGGCACATTCACAATTTAATTTTCCTTGTCCATCGCCGCGTTGCGTCGTCGCACCGCCTGGTCGGCGTCGTTGAAGGCCTGTTCTTCCTTGATGGCCCCTTTGTCCATGTCGTTCCAGATATTCATCAGCTCCTGGCCGGCCTGGGTGAGGCCGACGTTGGCAAGGGCGTCCTTGTCCGATTCGGCCCCCATCTCAAGGATGCCATCCAGTCGCTGCTGGTAGAGGTCCTGCCCGACCGTGTCATCCTCGATCCACTGGCTGATGCGGGCGACATCCTTGTCGGTGAGATTGAGCCGACCCAGCGCCCGCCCACCCTGCTGGTTTTCCTTGATCATCCGCAACCGGCTGACGGTCAGTAGTTCCTTGCTGCGCAGATTCAGCTCCCGCGCCGCCAATAGCTGTTCCTGCGATTTGAGTTCAAAATCCTGTGCCAAAGCCTTGCGCAATTCAACGGATTTTTGTGCCGCCCCCTGTTGAAAAATCTTCTGTTTGGCGGTGGTGATCTCCTCGATCCGGCGAAAGAGGCGGTCGCGCTGTTTGCCGATGAGGATCTCCTCCTTGCGCAGTTCCTGGCGATCCAGTTCGCTGAGGGTCTTCTTTCGGCCGAAGATTTTGTCGATCAACGCCATTTTATCCCGCCTCCGGTTCGCTGGAGGCCGGCCGTCTGGTGGTTGCTGCGGCCGGTGGGGTGGATATGGGCGTTGATTGTTGGGATGGCTGGGATGAGACCGGGGTGGATTGCGCCTCTGGTGGGGCGGGTTGGGCCGATTCCCGCTCCAGTTCATCGTAGAGCGCCTGTTCCTCGACGCTCAAGCCGGCCGTCGCGGATTGCGCCACCGTGCCGGCCAGTTCGGTATCCGCCTGCAACTGGGCGAGCATCTCCTCGGCCTTGACGGCATCGTCCGTCAATTCTTCGGAATCGGGGAGCTTGGCGGTTTGTCCCTGCCGCACCAGTTCCAGATTGTGCAGGTGGGTGCTGACGACATCGATCTGCTGGTTGAAGACCCCCAGCATCTGCTGACGACGGTCCATCTCCTTTTGCAACTGCAACAACTGGCTGGTGACCCGGCGCTTGGTCAGCGGGGCGCGGGCATCCTTGAATTGCTGTCGCAGTTCGGATTCCTTGGCCTCCAAGGCGGACAAATCCTCATAAGACCGGTCGCGCTGTTGCGACAGGGCGGCCCGTCGTTCGGACAAAAAGGCGATTTTCTTCTCGGTCTCCCCCTTGCGGGAAAACAGCGAGCGGATGCGCTCCAGAAATGGCATATCCGAACCTCCCGTGGAATCGGCCGGCGGGGCCGCGGTTCCTTCGCGAAACAGGACCATTCGCCCATCCAGCCGTCTGGCGGACAGGCCGGCGTGGCCGGCGGCATAACCCTTCAACTCGGCATCGACCAATTGTATCGGCAAGTGGGTGCGGGCGGCCACCTTGTCGGCCGCGATCCCGCCGCCGGTCAGCGCATCGCGATGTGCTTCGATGTCCTGTTGCACGCGCTGACGCTTGGGTTCCTCCCCTTCGGGGTCGAACAATTCCGACAAGGCCCGTGTTTCCGGCGGGCCGTAGACATTCCACCCTCCCGCGTCGTTTGGCTCAACCAGTATCAACGTCCGATCCGCCCGGCGTTCGGCGACTTCGTGTGCTTCGAGCGTAAACCCGCTGGTGGACATCAGCACCAGGGTTGTCGGCGCCCCTTTGAGCGGCGGGGGGACTTCGCTCAGCACCTTCTGAATGTCGCCGGTATCCATCGGCTTGGGTGATTCCCCTTTCAACAGCGCCCGTGTCGGGCTGACGCAGATCACCTTCAGTCGACCGACCGGCTGGCGCAACAGCAGCAGTTTTCGCTTGGCCAACAGCACATCGAGCATTTGACCGGTGGGCATCCGGCCTTCCAATTCGCGGTCGGGCAGGCCCGATTCCCCCATCAGGCGTTTGAGTTCCACCGACCGATCCGAATGGTTGACATCGCGAAGCAGCGAATTGACGGGCCGACGTCCACGCGCGGTATCCACCCGCAGCCGGGGATCGTCCAGCAACCCCTGCACATGGGCGATCAATTCCTGTTCGCGCCGGCGATGCACCGATGGATCAACACTGCTGTTCATGCTGCTTGTGCGGCGTCGCGGCAACGACGCCCTCCCTGCGTTGTCGATAAATCCGCCACCCCATGTACAACCCCACCACGACCAGCCAGGCCCATCCCACAATCGAAAATATGATGTACGCCACGGTCATGTCGGCCCAGTAATGATTTTTTATGCCACCCGATCCACCGACGTCCAGAGCCGTTTGCCACAACGCGGGCAGAATTTGGCCGCCATCGACACGGCCGACCGGCAGATCGGGTTGTCACAGCGCCGACGCAACATCACCGGCGTCGGCAGCGACATCGAAGGATGACGAATGGACAACATCGCCCGCAGCCGTTCCGCCACCATGCCGCGCATCCGTCGACCGGTGGAGAGAACATACCGGCGTTGCAGCGCACCGGCCAGCATCATCGGCAATCCCCACCCCGCGCCCAGAATCGTCAGGATGACACCCGCCACCAGCCACATTGGCCGCAATCCCCATCCACCAACCGGTGTCGGCATCGGCCCCAGCCCTTCCCGCCTTGCCAATGAATTGAATTGGCCGATGAATCGCTCGGTGGCGCGAATGTGGAGCGCCACATTCAGCCAATGCACCAGATATCCGATCCCCAACCCCATGGTCCAGATTGTAAAAAGACGGGCGGTCAGTTGGCTCTGCCCGCCGCGATAGGTGGATGCCATCAGCATGGACCATGAAAACTGCCCGTGCAGATGCAGTACAAACGCCCAGATCACACCCACCCCGCACACCAGCGAAATCCCCCGCAACAGCAATCCCTTGTCCGTCCGCGGAATCCATCGAGCCAGGTCGGCCGACTCCGGCAAACCGCTGCGCAGCCGCATCCATTCGGCCAGATGTTCCCACTGAACACTCTCCGCCCGTGCCAGGTCTCCAAACCGTTTGATCCATTCTAACAATGGCCACAGGCCGAAACTCAGGACACCCACCAACAGCGTCCGTGACAACCCCCACATCCCCTTGTCCGGCATCGGCCGACTGAGGCTGTACAAGAGCGCGCCGGCCAACCGATCCGGCTCGGTTGAGTCGATTGCTCCGTGGGTCGGGTTGTCCAACGTGATCGCCGTCATTGGTCGTCGGGATTAAAACATCGCCACCCGTTTCATTTTACTCGGCTGGGTGGCCTCCAGCGCCATGCCGCAGCGTGAACAAAACCGCGCCTGAGGAGGATTGGCATGGCCGCACCCCCGCCGTGAACAGACCCGCAGACCATCCGATGGTTTGCGGGTTGATTTTCGTTTCAACCCCATCAATCCCAATGCCATTTTCACCAGCATCATGATGATCCACGCGCCAAAGACCGCCGCCGCGATCACCAGGATCGCGATGCAGACCAGCAGCGTGAGGATGACTTCACCAAGCATCATGGGTTGTTATGTCACCGCCATTTTGGGTGAGAGCGTTTGTCCACAAAACATACAATACCCATCGGAAACATCGGGGTAAGCGCCGCATTTGGGGCAGCGCCGCACCAGAGTTACCAGTTGCAGACCGCAATACATGCAAAACTGGTCATCCGGGCCGATTCCATGTCGGCAATTGGGGCACAATCGACCACTGCCGTGCGGCTTGGGCAAAGGTGGAGGTTGCGAGCGTAAAATCGCTTCGGAAAATTCCCGTGAGGATGTAAATCGTTTGTCCAGCCGGGCATAGGCTCGGCGGAAGACATCGTCCATGTATTTGGGGACGGCCGGGTTTAAGTCGGTGGGGACTTCCGTGCCGGCGGGTCTTTCGCCGGTCAACATCTCGAACAGTACCACGCCGCAGGCATATAAATCCGTCCGGGGGTCGGTGGTGTCGCCGGCGCGTTGTTCGGGAGACATATAATCCAATGTGCCGGCGATGCTGCGTGATGCGGGGGATTCCAATGAAGCCGAATAGACCATCGACCCGGCCCGTGTTCCGCCAGCCGGGTGCCCGAATCCAAAATCGGCCACTTTGACCATCCCCTGTGCGTCGTACCCCTGTCGGCCGGCCGATTCATGCACCAGAATGTTTTCCGGCTTGATGTCGTGATGCACGATCCCACGATCATGGGCATAATCCAGCCCCGCCAAGACCTGACCTAGGATCGTCGCCGCATCAACCGGGGAGAGCAATCGCCCTTTGATCATCGGCCGCAAACTCGTTCCCGCGATGTATTCCATTGTCAGGTAAGGAGTTGCGGCGTATGGGTCAAATCCCATCGCTCGGACGATGTTGGGATGGATCAACCCATGCACCGCCAGCCCTTCGCGTTGAAGATTGCGGACATATTGCGGGTCGGTGGGGATTTTGATCGCCACCCACTGGTCCGACCAGACATGGTGGTGGGCCTTCCAGACCTCGCCGAAGGTTCCCTGGCCGAGTCGTTCGGTCAGACAGTATTCGCCAATTCTCTGGCCTGATTCCGGCATTTTGTACCTCACGCCGCCTTTTCGGCGATCCAGTCACAGGACAACAGATTATAGACACCGGCAAAGAGCGTTCCGATGGTCGCGAATGTCCAGGCGGTTGGTCCCGGCAAGGACCAACCAAAGAGCCAAAGCAGGATAATCCCTTCCAGCAGCGTGTATCCGAACACCAGCAGCCCGCCGGCCAGGTTGCTCTCCATCTTCGCCACCCGGCCGATGACAAAAAACGTCGCCCAAGGCCACAACAACACCCCCAACAACCAGCCGATCACTTTTCCCGTCCCGGCCACCAGATCGTGGCGGACCGATTCATCCATCCGCCACCATGAAATCGCCCCGGCAACGACCGCCAAGGCCAGCGCGGCCGACAAAACCTTCCCGACGGTGCTTTTCAGAAAATCCATGACCGTCCAATTGTAGCCGCCTTGGACGGTTCATGCGTTATAAATCGGGGTAATTTTTGATGAGGGTGCTTAAGGTTCAACAACAAGGATATGGGCAACGACGCCGTTCAATGGTATCGCCCAAATTCCAGTGCCGCGGCAAACAAAGCCAGGACATTCTCGGTGGGAGAGTTGTCTTGCAGGCAATGGGTTGGCGCCAGGCAGTAGCCGCCACCGGGCATCATGGTCTGGAGGGTTTGGCGGACGTCGCGACGAACATCCTGTACCGTACCGTTTGCCACCGGCCCGGCCGTGGAGATGCAGCCGTGGAAGGTGAGTTTGTCACCCCAGCGTTTCTTCAGGTAAGCCGGTGACATGTTCGCCGCCTCGGGTTGGAGCGTATCGATGGCACTGATGCCCAGATCAAGAAATTCATCGAATGCCCAACTGCTAGACCCGCAACTGTGCATCATCACAGGGATGTTCCATGACCGGGCCAGGTCCACATAGCGTTTGTGGCGGGGTTTGAGAAATCGGCGGTAGCTTTCCATGCTGATGACCGGACCGCGCTGGGTTCCCAGGTCCTCGCCGATCCATAAAAAATCAACCCGCCCCTCCGCCAGCGCCAGTGTTCGTTCCAACTCACCGAGCTGCACGTTGATTCGGCGGTCAACAAAATCCTGGAGCGGAGAATCGGGGTCGATGATTTCCATCATCATCTGTTCAACGCCCATCAACATGCCGCAGAAATTCAGGATATCCGCCGACCCCGGTCCGCCGATGTAAATCGCCTTGTCAGGGTGTGAGCGGCAGACCTGTTGAACGATGGAATAATCGTAATCATCCGGCGAGGGCATGGGCCAATGATCAAATTCTTCCGCCGGGGCGTCCTTCAGGGGAAAATCGCAAAAATCCCAATAACCGCCCGATTCGTGTTCAATCCATTGCGTTCGTCTTCCCCATGCCGGGTCAACTTGTCGATTGGGCAACTCCGCATGGAGCCGTCGGCCGCGGTACGGCAGCCAGATTCCGCGAAAATCGATCTCCAGCCTTTGTCGCAAACCTTCCTCATCATCGGCGGCCAGACCGAAATGTTTTTTCATGCGCTGGTTCAGGCCGGGATTGTCAAAATAATGCAAAGGAACCCGGTCGGGTTCTTCGTGGGCGAAGGCGAGTCGGGTTCGTTCGCGGGATGTGCAGGGGGCCTTGGTTGCCATTGGCGGATTCCTTCATCGTCAGCAGATTCGCCGTCGTGGTTGGGTGTGGGAGTCATCCCAAGGGATCAATTTCAGCGGCAGGTTCTTCCAGTACCGTTTCAATTGATCGCTTTTCCAGTCCGCGTAGATTTCATCCCATGTCAGTTCGCAATGCGGGTTGAGGGAATGTTCTTCGATCGGCTCGTCGATGCTTTGGTAGCGGACATCCAGCGACAGGCGGATCACCTTCGGTATTGTGCATCGAAGGGCCTTGTGGATGGTCAGGCTGGGGAAAGTGAGGATGTCGCCGGTCTGATAGTCGCCTTGCGCCCAGGCGGTTTCGCCGGGGCACAATTGCGCGGCGATTCCGCCTGCCCCTTTGACATGCTGGAACGGGATCACCCCTTTGCGATGCGAATTTCGCAGAACGGTCAGCCCGCCATGGGCGCGCGGACAATCCCCCAGCGGAATCCAGCAGGTCCAGGTGTTGGTCGTCCCCTGGATCAGCGGAAAATCCTGATGCGGCGGGGTCGGGGTCATGGTGCGATGCCCGGTGATCATCCGAGCGATGTGTCGGGGATGGACAAAAACATCATGTTCAAACAGCAGGCGATAGAGTGCGATCAGCTTGGGATGATGCGGCAGGCGGTGCAGCGATTCGAGCCTCTGGACATCATTGTAGGCGTCGATGCTGACACCGATGTCGGTGCGCATCCGTTCATCGGGCACGCGGTTGATCGCATCAAGATCAATCAGACCGCCCATCTCATCCTGTCCCGGAGTGCGCCATCCACATCGTTCGACCACTCCAAGCATGTCGGCGCGTAATCCCAGAACCACATCGGGCGGCAGATAGCGACGAAAATAGAGAAAACCATCCTCATCGGCCCTTCTCATCAACTCCGGCCGGTTGGAAAGCAGCGGTGTCGAGTCGACAAATGGAATTTGGGGAAAATCCTCTTGGTTCTTTGGCATGTTCATGCCAGAATTAGATCATTGATGCGGGTTGTCAAACATGGCCCGCAATCGACAAAGCATGGATAAAACCATCAAATCCACCCCTATCATTGTCCTGGCCGACTGGTATCAGTTCACGCCGGGGGAACGGGCGGTGCGCACGAGGGTTGAAAGCCGGATGTTTTTGTGGTGTCGCCAGGGGCGTGGGCGGTTGTTGATCAACGGCCGGCAAATGGATTTTGTGCCGGATGATTGGGTTATGTTGCCCTGGCATCATCACATCGAATACGAGGCGGATCATGATCATCCGTTTATGATCGGCGGCATCCATGTCATCCCTTCGCATGTTGGAAATGTGCCGGTACGGTTTCATGGCGTATATCGGACCAACGGTGATGTTGGCATGCTTTCCGGCCGGCATGATCGACGGATCAGGGGGCTTGAAGGGATCATTCGCGGGCGATTCAATACACCCGGCGATCCGTTGCAATTGCTGGCTCATTACATCGTTGAGCGGTTCCAGCATTCCAAGCCAAATCGGTCGCTGATGACCCATCTGGGGTATGTCCTGATTGAGGAATTGATCCGGTCGGTTGGATCGCGCCCATCGGATGAACTGCCGCCATCACCGACGATGCGGCGGCTTCGAGATTTTGTTGAAGCCCACCTGGATCGTCCCTTGTCAATTGCGGATCTCGCCGGGTCGGCGGATTGCGGCGAGGCGACTGTCTTTCGGGAATTTCGCCGTCACCTTCAACTCTCACCGGCGCGTTGGATCGCGCGTCAACGCGCACGACATGCCGCTATTTTATTGAGAACAACCACCTTATCCGTCAAGGAGATCGGCCGGCGGGTCGGGTTTGTGGATCCGTTCCATTTTTCCCGTCAGTTCAAACGCGAAATGGGGGCATCGCCACGTCTTTATCGGCTCGGCAAACCGGTGCTGTGAATGGAAAGTGCCAGCGATGGAGAGGAGTTTATTCCAGCGATGCCAATTCCTGTTCGTTGGCTTCGCCGGCGACAAACCGGCGGACGATCGGGTCATCGCTGTTGCGGATGGCGGCGGGGGGGCCGTCGATGATGAGTTTCCCCTCGTGCAGCATCACCATCCGGTCGGCCACCTTGAAGGCGCTTTGCATGTCGTGGGTGACGACGATGCTGGTGACGTTCAGTTCGCGCTGAAGTTTCAGGATCAGTTCGTTGATGACATCGGATCGGATCGGGTCCAGCCCGGTGGTCGGCTCATCATATAAGATGACCTCCGGCCCCAGGGCGATGGCGCGGGCCAGCGCCACGCGCTTGCGCTGGCCGCCGGAGAGTTCACCGGGCATTTTTGGCCCCGCATCCGGCAGGCCGACCATCGCCAGTTTCTGTTTGACGAGTCGGCCGATCTCCTCGGACCCTTTTTGCGTGTGTTCGCGCAGCGGGAAGGCGACGTTCTCACGAACCGTCAGCGAATCGAACAGCGCCCCCATCTGGAATAAAAAGCCAAATCGCCGCCGTAGCGGCATCAATTGACGTTCGGAAAGCGTGTCGATGCGGGTTCCATCAAACCAGACTTCACCCCGGTCCGGCCGCAAAAGCCCGACGATGTGTTTCAACAGCACGCTCTTGCCGCTGCCGCTGGCCCCCAGGATCACCAGCGACTGGCCCGCTTCGATGTTCAACGACAGGTCGTTGAGCACGACCAGCGGCCCGAATCGCTTGGAAACATGGTGCAGTTCGATGAGGCTCATGGGAAGAGGATCATCATCCGAAAATCCCGCGCACGCCGTAAATGGTGATGTACCAGTCTTTCATCAACTGCGCGAAGAAGAAATTCAGCACGATAATCGCGATGAAACTGGTCACGAAGCTTTCGGTACACGCCCGGCCCACGCCGCTGGCCCCCGATCCGCAGTTAAAACCCTTGTAACAACTGATCAGCCCGATGGCCCCGCCAAAGAAAAAGCTCTTGACGATCCCTTCCATCACCTGCCAGGTGTCCACCCCCTGCGCGGAATAAAACCAGTAGGGTTGATTGGGAATCCCCAGCGATTTGACCGCGATCAGCCACCCTCCCAGCACCCCCAGCATGTCGCTGTAGATCGTCAACATCGGCGTCAAGAGCAGGCAGGCGAGCAGTCGCGGCACCACCAGGTATCGGATCGGATCAGCCCCCATCACGCGCATCGCATCGAGCTGTTCGGTGACGTTCATCGTCCCCAGTTCGGCCGTCAACGCACCGCCGATTCGCCCGGCCAGCATCACCGCCGCCAGCACCGGCCCAATCTGCTTGACGACCGAGAGGTTGATGATGCTTCCCAGCCGATATTCCTGTCCGATGGTCTTGAATTGGGTGTACGTCTCGATGGCCATGACCATGCCGATGAAGGCGCCGGTAATGGCGATCACCGGCACCGATCGCACCCCCACCTCATACATTTGGGGCAACAAAAGGCGAAGGTTCTTCCAGCGCAACCCGCCAAACGCCAGCCATCCGAACGTCCGCCCGGAAAACCGCCAGAAATCGCCAAACACCGCCAAGGCGTTGTTGGTCTTCTGGCCGATGGATTCAATCACCGCAATCGCCATGCGGGATGAATCATACGAACGCGCGCCGAACGTGGCAAACACACTGTCCGCAACTCAATTTCAAGTGTGATAATCGGCGTTGATCGTGATGTATTCCCGTGACAGGTCGCAGGTCCAGCAGGTTTGGGCTGCCTTGCCCATGCGGCAATTCAATTCCACCTGCACTTGTGTGGCGTTCAATTTCGCGCTCAAGGCGGCCCCATCAAATGCCACCGGCCGACCGGCGCGGAATACGACTACACCCTGCAACGTCAACACGCACCGATCGGGATCAAACGCCACACCCGCCATGCCGGCCGCCGAGACAATTCGGCCCCAGTTGGGGTCGTTGCCGTGCATGGCGCACTTGACCAGCGGTGAATCGGCGATGGCCCGCGCCATCGCCCGCGCGGCCGGTTGGGTGGCGGCGTTTTTGACCTCCACCCGCACCACCTTGGTCGCACCCTCACCGTCGGCCGCGATCTGGTACGCCAAAGACTGACAAACTTCGTTCAGCGACTTAATAAAGGTCTTTCGGTCCCGATCCGAGGTGATTTTGATCCCCGAGGCTCCCGATGCCAGCAGGACGGCGGTGTCGTTGGTGGACATGTGATCATCCACCGTGACGGCATTAAAACTCTCCTCGGTGGCGTCGGCCAGCATTTTTCGCAACTGCGTCGGCGCGATGGCCGCATCGGTGGTCAGATAGGCGAGCATGGTTGCGTGGGGTGGTCCCATGCGCGGGCCGATCATCCCCGAACCCTTGCAGACGCCCGCCAGCGTGATGGTTTGTTTGCCGATCTTGATGCGGGCGGCGGCCGACTTTCGGCGGGTGTCGGTCGTCAAGATCGCATCGGCGAACAATTGGGCGTGTTCCTGCGATTTTCCCAGATATTGCCCCGCCTCGACAATGCGCCGTTCGATTTTCCGCATCGGCAGCACATGCCCGATGATGCCGGTGGAGGAGGGCAAAATCTGCCCGGCATCACAACCGGCCACATCGGCCGCCAGGTCGCACATTCGTTTGGCATCGACCAGTCCTTGTCGGCCGGTGCAGGCGTTGGCGTTGCCGGAATTGACCACGATACCGCGCAGCTTGCCGCCGGCAATATGATCCCGCCCCACCTGGATCGGGGCGGCGAAGACTTTGTTGGTGGTGAAGACGGCGGCGGCGGATGCGAGCGTGTCACACAACAACAAACCGACATCGGGCCTTTGTCGTCGCTTGATGCCGGCATAAACGGCCGAGGCTTTGAAACCGGCGGGGGAGAGCAGATGCAACTGGGGCATGGGACTCCAAAAAACGAGGGTCAAAAAATCAAATCAAACCATCAAACCGTTGAAAGTGTATCAATGTTTTATTGGGAGCAAAGGATGCGGTTATCCCGGATGGCGCCAGCGGGTTTTCCAGACCGAACCATTGCCCAGGTCGGTGATATATAAATCCCTTTTGTCCGCGCCGCCGAAATGGAGGTTGGAGGGGCTGGTGAAGGGGAGCATCAGGCGTTCAAGCAATTTGCCTTGCGGGTCAAAGATGTCGATGGAAGACCCTTTCCAATGGGCGACCAGGAGATTCCCCCGTGAATCAAAATCCATCCCATCGGGTCCACCCTCATCATCGCCGGGAAGGTGGGCGAAAAGCCGTCTGTTGGCGACTTGGCCTGGCGATGGCAGGTCATAAGCCCAGAGTGATTTGGTGAATGTTTCGGCGACGATCAGCCGACGGTCACCCGCATCGACGGCGATGCCGTTGCTGAAGGCATAACCCCCATCCAGAAGGTTCACATTTCCATTGTTGAGCCGACAATAGACCTCGCCAACATGGGTTTTGGCGTTGGAACCGGCCGGGGCGGTGAAATAGAGATTTTCATTGGAATCAAAGGCGCAGTCGTTGCACCCGCGAATGGGCTTGTTCTCAAATGTCCGCACACCATCGGTGATTTGACCGTTGGGGGAGACACTCAAAATCCCCAGTTTCATGTCCGCCACCCACAAGTTGTTGGCGCGGTCCACCTGTAAGCCGGCCGGGATGCCACCGGTGTTGGCGTGTTCGTGCTTTTCGCCGGTTTGCGGGTCAATCCGCACGATTCGCCCGGTGTTGGGGGAGACGACAAAAAATCGCCCCGTACGGTCAAAGATCGGCCCCTCGCTGCCGGGGAGATCGGTGGCGATTTGCTTAATTTCATCCGCCATGGGAGGGATGATACACCCGCCGGTGATGCACGCCAATTTGCCGCCAAGGCAATCGCATTTGTATTTTCTCCCTCCCCCGGTATTTCCGGGGGAGGGCTGGGGAGGGGGATTTATTTCGACAAATTAGATAAAAACCCCCACCCTTACCCTCCCCCGGCGTACCGGAGGAGGGGATAAAGAGGCTTAGCCTGAGTCATGGATGCCGTAAAAAAATACAAATGCGTTTGCCCTGATTTGCTGCCAACAGTGCCTGTTGGCCGTTCGCGTTTGGCAATGGTTTCGGGTAGAATTTGGTTTGTGATTTGGCCAACTTGAACAGGCCCCAGAACGTATGATTTGAAGGGCCTGCGCGGACCTATTTCCCGCCGAATCCTTCCAAGACCGATTGAGTGACATTTATGACCCAAGCCATTCCTCCCGCCGACCGGATCGAAGACCTCCAGATCGAGCAGGAGCTGCAGGACAGCTATTTGACCTATGCCATGAGCACCATCATGGATCGGGCGTTGCCCGATGTTCGTGATGGTCTTAAACCCTCGCAACGGCGCCTCATGGTGGCGATGAATGACCTGGGGCTGGGGCCGCGCTCCAAGCACCGCAAATGCGCCAAGATCGCCGGCGACACCTCAGGTAACTATCACCCCCATGGCGAGGCGGTCATCTATCCCACCATGGTTCGGTTGGCTCAGGATTGGAACCTGCGATATCCGCTAGTGGATGGTCAGGGAAACTTCGGTTCCACCGATGGTGATCCACCGGCCGCCATGCGTTACACCGAAGCGCGCATGGCCGCCCCGGCGATGGAGCTGCTGGCCGACCTCAACCTCGACACGGTCGATTTCCAGCCCAACTATGATGAAACCCGCCAGGAGCCGATGGTCCTGCCGAGCAAATTTCCCAATTTGCTGGTCAACGGATCCACCGGCATCGCGGTCGGCATGGCCTGCAACCTGCTGCCGCACAATCTGCGCGAAATCGCCGATGCCATCGTCAAGGTGATCGACAACCCTGACATCGGGTTAAATGAATTGCTGGAGATCGTCCCCGGGCCTGATTTCCCCACCGGTGGGGTGATCTGCGGCAAGGATGGGATCATCGAAGGGTATAAAAATGGCCGCGGCAAGCTGACATTGCGCGGCAAATTGAGTGTTGAGGAGCACAAGGGGCGATCCTCGATCATCATCGAGGAGCTTCCCTATGGGGTCATCCGCCGAACGATTGTGGAATCGGTGGCCGAGTGCGTCAAGAAGGACCTCATCACCGACATTTCGGATGTCAACGACCACTCCGGCCGGCAATACAAATGCCGGATCGTCGTTGACCTCAAGCGCGATGCCGATCCCAATGTCGTCATCAACCAGCTTTATCAGTACACCCCCTGTCAGATCACGGTTTCGATGATCAACATCGCGCTGGTCAATCGCCAGCCGAGGACGATGGGACTCAAGGAGCTGATCCAGCACTTCATCGACCACCGCAAGGAAGTGATCCTCCGCCGGACGCGGTTTTTGTTGCGCAAGGCACAACAACGGGGCCATCTGCTCGAAGGGCTTATTTTTGCCGTCTGCGACATCGATGAGGTGGTTCGGTTGATCCGATCCTGCAAGACCCGTGATGAGGCGATCACCAAATTGCGCGAGCGCGCCTTCCGCATCGCCCCCGAACATCCGTATGCCCCCAAGATTCCGCAGACGCTGATGGAGCGCGTCACCGCCAAGCCGGTTTTGTTGACGCAGGCGCAGGCCGAGGCGATCGGCCGGTTGCAGCTTATTCAGTTGGTGGGCCTCGAAATCGAAAAGCTCGTCAATGAATACGCCGAGGTGGTGGAGGAGATCGAGGGGTATGAGGCGATTTTGCGTGATGAATCCTTGGTGATGGACATTATTCGTGAAGACACCTTCGAGATGAAGGAAAAATACGGCGATGACCGCCGAACGCAGATCACCGGCGAGGCCTCGGCCTTCAACATGGAGTCGCTGATCGCCCAGGAGGAGGTCGTCGTCACGGTCTCGCACGGTGGGTATGTGAAACGCCTTCCGATTGATACCTATCGCGCCCAGGGTCGCGGCGGCAGGGGGATTCGGGGGACCGAATCCCGCGAGGGGGACTTTGTCGAGCATCTGTTCGTCGCCAACACGCACGATTATCTGCTGTTTTTCACCAATCAGGGTCGGGTGTACGAACGGCGGGTCTACGATGTGCCGGAGATGAGCCGGACCAGTCAGGGAAGGGCGATCGCCAACCTCCTGTCGTTTCAGACTGGCGAAAAGGTGGCCAACGTGCTGGCGGTGAAGGATTTCAACAAGGCGGAGCAGTTTTTGCTCTTTGCGACGATGAAGGGAAACATCAAGAAGACCGCACTGAGCGCCTATTCCAACATCCGCTCCAACGGCCTGATCGCCATCGGGCTGGAGGAGGGGGATGAGCTGATCGGGGTGGAAATCACCGATGGGAACGACCAGGTGCTGCTGGGAACCCGCCAGGGGTTGGCGATCCGTTTTGAAGAGACCAACGTGCGGGCGATGGGCCGGCCGGCGGCCGGTGTGACCGGGGTTCGATTCAAACGCGAGGGGGATGGGGTGGTCTCGTTGATCGTGGTGCCGCACGGACAATCCCCCGATCAATGCATGGTCCTGACCGCCTGCCTCAATGGATATGGGAAGCGCACCCCCGTGGGTGAATATCGGCTGCAAGGGCGCGGTGGAACGGGTGTCATCAACATCGATGTCTCCGAGCGCAACGGCCCGGTCGTCGCCATGCGACTGGTGACCGACACCGATGGGCTGATGTTGATCACCGAAAAGGGAATTTTGATCCGCACCCGCGTAAGCGAAATCCGCGAAACCGGCCGAAACGCACAAGGTGTCCGCCTGATCAAACTCGATGATGGGGATCGTCTCGTCGCCATGGCCCGCGTGGAAGCCGATGAGGAATCCAACGGCGATTCGGCCGAGGGAACCACTCCACCGGAACCCGCCCCCAACGGGGATGGATCACCGACGTAGGCCGCGGCCTATGATCTCACTCCCCCTTTGAGTGGAAACAATCCTCCCTCCATTGGAAGGAATGTCGGCGGTTGGATTTTTAGTCCATCCCCTAACCCGCATGAATATCCACCTCCGCCAGGGGGCGATGCCCCACGGGTTGCTGGTGAATCGGGACATTCCAACTTATCAGCAACCCGACAGCGGCAACACGCCACCCATCATCCGCTCCCATCAACAATTCATTTTTCCTCTCATTACGGTACGATCCGGCGATGATCGAACCCCTTTTACCACCACCATTGATTCCACGCCGGTTGTGGCGGGATGTTTTGGTTTGGGGGGTTATTGCAGTATGTATGGGGTGGGTGGTGTTGGGGAATTTGAGGGAAAAATCCTCGCCGGCAATTGGTGATGAGGGGATGCCGGCGCAGAATGTCGCGTTGAAATTGTCGGCTCGATATGCGGTGGGGGTGGCTTCGATTCAGGGGGCTTCCGATTCGCGGGATCGGTTGGTTGAGACGTTGTTGTCGCAGTTGCGGGCGCATGTTCATTCCCCGGCCGACCAGTTGCGGTTGGTGATGATTGTCGGGCAACTTCAATCGCCGGCCGCCGCGGCTGAGCGGTTGCAGTCGTTGGGGGCGGGTGTGTTGCTGCCGGAGACTTGGCAGGATGCGGATACGTTGCGGCTGTTGTTTCGCAAAGGGTCTGCGGCCGTGCCGGCGGAGTTGCGGCAGCGGTTGATCGACCGCTATGGGTGGTATGCCCGGCTTGCGTTGACGGCCGACTTGCCGGCCAAAGATCCCGTCCGGCTGGCCGCGATCAGGCCGTCGATTCGCGGGGCGGCGGGGACGATCGGGTTGTTGATGGGGGTGGCGGCCGCGATGCTGGGAGGCATCGGCATATTGATCGTGCTGTTCATCCGAATAATGAGCCGCAAGCGTCCGCAGACCGCCTTTGTGCCAACTGCTTGGGATGGGGGATATTTTCTGGAATCGATGGCGATTTATCTGTTGGGGATGGTGTTGTTGCCGCTGGCGGTTCGGCATTGGTGGCCTGATGTCGGCCTCAATGGGACGTGGATCATGGCGCCGGTGGTGGCATTGGCGATGGTGTGGCCGGTGATTCGGGGGTTGCCCTGGTCGATGGTTCGGCGGCAATTGGGGTGGACGGCCGGTCGGGGTTTTTGGCGTGAGGTGGGGGCGGGGATTGTGGGATATTGTGTCGCCTTGCCGTTGGTCGTGCTGGGGATTGTCGCCACATGGGTCTTGAGCCGTTATTCAAAAGCCGGCCCAACCCATCCCATCATTTATGAAATGGGTGGCGGCGGGTGGCAACTGGCGGGGATTTATCTGCTGGCGTGTGTCTGGGCGCCGATCACCGAGGAGACCCTCTTTCGCGGGGCGTTGTATCAACATCTGCGCGGCCGATGGAACTGGATTGTCTCGGCCATCGTGGTGGGGTTGATCTTCGCCGCGTTGCATCCGCAGGGTTGGACGGCGATTCCGGTGCTGGGGACGATCGGTATCGTCTTGGCGATGATCCGCGAATGGCGGGGGAGCCTGATCGCCTCCATGACCGCCCATCTATTGGTCAATGGGGTGACGGTGACGATGTTGGCGTTGTTGCTGCATTGAAATCGGGTGGATCAACCCCAAGGGACTTTTGCACGATGTACAGCGGCCGTTGTTTGATCTCCTCATAAATCCGGCCGATGTATTCGCCCAATATTCCCATGCAGATCAGTTGGACACCACCCAGAAACAGGACGCACAGGATCGTGGTGGTGAACCCGCTGCCGGCCGGTTTGTGGAAATAAAAGAAGCTGAACAAAAAATAAACCCCCAGTAAAAACGCGACAATGCTCACGATAAACCCCAGATAGGTCGCCCCGCGCAGGGGTTTGTAACTGAAGCTGATCATCGCATCCATGCCGTAATGGATCAGCTTGCGCAGGGTCTGTTTGGGCTGGCCGGCGGCGCGGTCCTGGCGGTCGTACAAGACCCGCCCCTGACGAAACCCAAGCCAGCTTCGCAGGCCGGGGATGAACCGGTTGCGTTCGGGGAGGCGGTTGAACTGATCCACGGCCGCCCGGTCCATCAGGCCGAAGATACCGGCATCGGGGGCGCTGGGGAGGTCGGTCATCCAGCGCAGCAGCGGATAAAACAGCCGATATCCCAACCCCCGCGCCCCGTGGCGATCCCCGCGCGTGCGGCGTTCGGCCAGCACCACCTGAAAACCGCTGGTCCATTGTTCAACCAGTTGGGGGATGATTTCCGGCGGGTCCTGCAAATCACCATCCATCAGGATGACGCAGTCGCCGCGCGCGTGATGAATGCCGGCGGTGACGGCCGGCTGGTGGCCGAAATTGCGCGAAAGGTCGATCAACTTGAATCGCGGATCCTGCTGGTGATATTCCGCGATGACCTTCGCCGAGTCATCCTTGGAGCCATCGTTGACAAACAGAACTTCCCACGGCCGACCAACCGAGTCGAGCGATTCGAGCAACCGCCGGCGCAGCTCCGGCAGGTTTTCCATTTCGTTGAAGATGGGGACCACGACTGAAATCATCGATTTTGAATTGTCCAAGCAAACTACAGATCAAGTCAAATTCCCTTGGTCCCGATGCCATAGTTCCAGCATCAGCAGGGCGTATAAGCGCTGCGAATGGTCGATCCGGCCGGCAAGATGATCCCGCACCAATTGCCGAATCGCCGACAGTTGAAAATGGGATGATGCGAAAGACCGGCCATCAAACAGATGATCTTCCAGCATGGGGCGAAGGCTGGTTCTAAACCACTCGCCGATCGGCACGGCAAATCCCATTTTCGGCCGACTGAAGACCATCGGCGGCAAATCGTCAGCAAAGGCTTTTCGCAGGATCAATTTTCCCTGTCGGCGGTTGGTCAGCGTATCAGTGGGGAGTTGATTGGCCCAACTAACCACGTCAATGTCCATGAAGGGGCTGCGCACCTCCAGCGCGTGCCGCATCGAACAGGCATCCACCTTGGCGAACAAATCCCCCGGCAGATAGGTCAACTGATCGGAAAACATGGCTGCCCGTGTTGGATCATTGTCCGTGTGAAAATGGTTGTACAGTTCACCCAGCCATCGCTCATTTTTCTCCAGCCCCTCTTGTATCGACGGTGACAACATCGCTCGAAGCGTCGGCCCATCAAACAGGCGCAGATATCCCGCGTATCGTTCCGCCGCAGTCTGGTTGACGCCAGCCAAAAACCGTTTGAGTCGGGTCAATTTCGATTTGGGATGTCGGCCGGGCAATATCCGGGTGATGGGGCCGGCCGCCAGTGAGCGTATCGCCGCTGGCAGGCATTCCAGCGATCGGCTCATCATCATCGCCCGATAGCGATCGTATCCGCCGAACAGTTCATCGCCCCCATCGCCCGACAGCGCCACCGTGACATGCTTTCGCGTTTCGCGAGACAGATAATGGGTCGGCAGCGAGGAGGAATCGGCGAAAGGCTCGCCAAATGAACTTGCCATTTTTGATAAATCTTCTGCCGCATCGGGCCGGACGACAAACTGTTCGTGTTTTGTCCCCAGATGCCGGGCGACTTTGGCCGCGTAGGTGGTTTCATCGTAGCGAGGGTCGTCAAAACCGATGCTGAAGGTGTGGATCGACTGACTGTTTCCCACCGCTTGGCGCATCGCCGCGGCGATGATCGAAGAATCGATCCCGCCGGATAAAAAGCACCCCAAAGGCACATCGGAAACCAGTTGCCGTTGCACAGCGTTGATGATTAATTGTCGTGCGTGTGCGGCCGAATGATCCGATACGCCCACATCGGTTGGGATTGTAAATGTGCCCCGTCGGATACCCGATCCATTGACGACCAATGTCGATGATCGCGACAGTTTTTCGATGTTTTGATAGATCGTCCCCGGCGCCGGCACATATCCCCAGCATAGGTAATCCATCAATCCACCCTGACTGATCGATTGATCCACCCATGGAACCTGTCGCAGCGCCTTCAATTCACTGGCGAACGCAATCGCTCCATTTCCATCCGCCGCCGCCCAATACAGGGGTTTTTGCCCCATTCGGTCCCGCGCCAAAAAGAGGGATTGTTGGGTCGGATCCCAAATGGCGAAGGCGAACATGCCGTTGAGTCGATCCACGCACCTTTCACCCCAAACACCATACGCCGCCAGCAGCACTTCGGTGTCACTTTGTGTGCGCCAGGGGTATTGCGGACAAAGTGCCGACAATTCCCGCCGCAACGGTTGGAAATTGTAAATTTCCCCATTGAACACAATTCGCCGGCCGGTTTCATCCTCAAATGGCTGGTTGGCCCGTGGGTTGGGATCGATCACCGCCAGCCGTCGATGCACCAGCCCCACCCCCGGCCGATTCGCGTCGATCTCATGGTCTGTTGAAAGGTATATCCCCTCTCCATCCGGCCCGCGATGCGCAAGGCAGGCCGACATTCGCTCCAGAATCGTTCGATTCGAGGCAAATTGTTGCCGCCAGGATATCACTCCCGCGATGCCGCACATGCCCAAAGCGTACGGTCTTGTCCCGCGTTCTCAAAGTCACCTTCCACGCTGTTATCAGACCTCAAATGTCCTGCCCCGCCATTTTTTATTTGCCAAACGAAAAAATGAATTGGATATGACGGTTGGATAAAGCCGCCCCTCAACGCGGCCGAAAGAGATTAAGGGTGATCTTGTCATCACCCATGCGGCGGGGGGCATCGACGGGTTGTGCCATGGAAAACATGAATGACAACACGATGGTGATGAAGGTGGCGGACATTCTGTCCGAACCGCTCAAGCCGCAGAGCAAGGCGTGTCTGATCGTCGTCGCCGGAAGAATGGTGGGCCAGGTTCTGCCATTGCGGAAAAACAAAATGATTCTCGGCCGGGGTGTCGATTGCGACCTGATGATCGAAGACCCCGGCATCTCGCGCCGACACGCCCGTCTGGTTTGCATCCCCGAAGGGGCGGTGCAGATCATCGATCTGGATTCGACCAACGGAACCTACGTCAACGGCCGACGCATCCAGGCGCAAAATCTGAGCGATGGGGACAAAATCCAACTCGGTCCCGGCACGATCTTCAAATTCTCCTTCCAGGACCAGATCGACCAGCAATTTCAACGAAAACTGTATCAAAATGCCACGCAGGATGGTCTGACCCAACTGTACAACCGCAAGTATTTCATGGATCGGCTCAACACCGATTTCAACCACGCCATCCGCCACGGCCGGCCGTTGAGCGCTGCGCTGATCGATGTGGATTTTTTCAAATCCATCAACGACACCCACGGCCACCTTGTCGGTGACGAGGTGCTGAGCAAACTGGCCGGTGTGTTGCTGGAAGCCACCCGTGATGAGGACCTTGTCGCACGGTGGGGGGGAGAGGAATTCGCCGTCATCTATCGCGACGCCGACCGCGCCCGCGCCACCATCTGCGGCGAACGTGTTCGTCGAATGGTTGAAAAAACCCGTTTCGGCACCCCGGACAAGGCCATTCCCGTCACCGTCTCCATCGGCATCGCGACGCTGGATGGGAATAATCTGCTGGACACCGATCAGCTCATGCGTACGGCCGATGATTATCTGTATCTGGCCAAACGCAACGGCCGAAACCGTGTCGAAACCGCTCTCACCCATCGCCAGCCACCCGCTCGAACCGTGGCGGCGGGGGCCTGATGGGTGTTTGATCAGGGGTGATCCTGTATTTCCCGCAATAATTCCGCGTGTGCGGCCGGTCCGGCCGCCAGATATGGAACCTTTGCCCCCGTGTAATTGCGCAGATCAAATGGAAATATCGCCTGCCCGTTCAAATCCGTGAACAACCCACCCGCCTCCAGCACCACCGCCGCCGGCGCGGCCGCATCCCATAGTTTGCCGTTGACCGTCACCGCCCCATGAGCCACCCCGCTGGCCACCGTCACCGCCTCCAGTGCCGCCGATCCGAGAATGCGCATCTTCCATCGCGTCTGCCCGATCCACCGCACCGCCCAGCCGGGTGTCCGCCCGTTTTTGTCCAGTACATTGCTGGTGAACAGGACAATCGAACTGTCTCCCAGCGGCTGTTTTTGGACCGACAATCGTCGATTGTCCAGCCACGCCCCCTCATCCCGCGCCGATGCGTACATCTGGTCGCGGGTCACATCATACACCACCCCCAGCACCGGATTGCCTTGATCCAGCAGCCCGATGCAGACCGCGAACATCCCCAGCCCGCCGACGAAATTGTTGGTCCCATCAATCGGGTCGATGACCCAGTTGCGACCCATCGGGTTGGGGCAGTCAAACGTGATCGATTCCCCCGTCTCGCTCTCTTCGCCGATGATCCCATCCTCGGCAAACCGCCTGCGCAATCCCGCCACGATATACCGTTGGCTGGCGCGATCCGCCTCTGTCACCGCCTCCTGCGACGAGGCCGCGTTCGTCTTGGTCAGACGTTCCACTTTCCCATATTTTTCACGGACGATTTGCCCCGCCCCCCGCGCCAACTCCGCCGCATATTGCAGATCATGTGCCAGACTCATCATCGCACATTACGTCCCCATCCCAACCACGGCAAGCCCCGCATTTGATTGGTTCGCCATTGTAGGGTGGGGTTCATCCCCACCATTTGCATCCGATCGGAAAATGGTGGGGATGAACCCCACCCTACAAGTCTTCCGCACCCTTGCGCACAATTCACCGTTTCCCGCTCATCGCCGATTGGGCCTGCTCATACACTTCGACACAGCGTTTGGCTGAATCGGACCAGCTCAACCGCCGCACTTCAAACGATCCATGCTGCCGCAGCGTGCTGGCCAGGGGTGGATGGCGCAAAACCGCGATGATTTTGTTGGCCATTTCGTTGATGTCCCAGAAATCGACCTTCAGGGCGTGGGTCAGGATTTCGGATACGCCCGACTGCTTGGAGATGATCACCGGCACATCGTTGCTCATCGCCTCCAGCGGCGCGATCCCGAAGGGTTCGGAGACCGATGGCATGACGTACAAATCCGCCATCTTGAAGACCCGCTCCACATCCCCGCCCCGCAGAAAGCCGGTGAACAGCACCTTCTGGCCGATCCCCATCGCGGCGGCCATTTCGATGGTCCGGCGGATCATGTCCCCCGAGCCGGCCATGACGAACTTGACGTTGTCCATCACCTCCAGCACTTTTTTGGCGGCCGCCAGGAAATACTCCGGGCCTTTTTGCATTGTGATCCGCCCCAGAAACAGCACGATCTTCTCATCATTGTGGATGGAGTATTCCTCCTCCTCTTGGGGATGGGTGCCGTTGCCGTTGCTCAAAATGGCGTTGTAAACCACCTCGATCTTGTCGGGGTCGATCCCGTAATGATGGGTGATCAGCGACTTGGTCAGATGACTGACTGCGATCACCTTCATCGCCCCGTGCATCCCCCGGCGTTCGATGTCGTAAATCCGCTGGTCAATGTGAATGCCGGAGCGGTCAAACTCGGTGGAGTGGACATGGACCACCAGCGGCACACCCTTGATCCCCGCCACCGCCAGCCCGGCCGGGAAAGTCATCCAGTCGTGCGCGTGGACCACATCAAATGTTTCATTGCGCGCGATTTCGCCGGCCAACGCGGCGTATCGCTGAATTTCGGAGAACATGTCACCGGCATAAGCATTTGCCGCCGCCGTTGGCGTGCCGACAATCCCCGGCGTGGCGCCGGCCTTGGCCTGACTTGGCGGGTTGGTTGGCTGCTGTTGATCGGGTGGAACCACCGTCGCCTGCCGGATGGTCTGATGCTCGGCCACGGTTCGAGCCGGGGGCGTCGGCGTTGGGGCCGCCGGCCGCTGATATGGATCGGTCATCTGCGATGGGATCGTCCGGAACGTCACCCGCTCAAATTCATCAAGCCGAAATTCCGTACTGGGCGATTCCAACGGCGAACCGGGCCGCGGGCTGACCAGTTTGACATGGGTCGAAAATGGCGAGCTGACCGGACGGGGCAGCACGAACAAAATGTCCGTGCCAATGCCGCTCATGGCCTTGGTCAATCCATAGCAGGCGGTCCCCAGCCCGCCGCTGATGAAAGGAGGAAATTCCCACCCCAGCATGAAAACGCGCATGACCCCAACCGCTCTTTCT